>JAILNV010000164.1 GCA_024691125.1 Lachnospiraceae bacterium
AGCAGGAGTAGGTATATTTACGGCTCAGTATCATGGAATGAAGAATGAGGAAGGCGTAAGGAATACCTTCAGGTTCAAGATTGTTATGAATCTTATACTGGCCTGCATTGCGTTAGTACTGTTCATCATATTCGGAAGTACTCTTATAAGTACCTTCCTTCAGGGAGAAGGTTCACCGTCCGATGCACTGGAAACGCTTGATATCGGTAATTCCTATTTGCGTATCATGCTGGTAGGACTGTTTCCCCTGGCAATCGCGATGGCATATTCGGGAACTCTGCGTGAAACAGGTGAGACATCAGCGCCCATGAAGGCATCGCTTGCTGCGGTACTGGTTAATCTTGTGGGTAATTTCATCCTGATATACGGCTACTTCGGACTGCCGGCATTCGGAGCCCGCGGCGCCGCTATAGCTACTGTATTATCAAGGACTGTAGAACTTTTGGTACTTGCCGTTTATACGAACAGACACAGCGATATACATATGTTTATCAGGGGAGCATATAAACATCTCTTTATACCCGTGGGGCTTGCATGGAAATTCTTCATCAAGAGTCTGCCGCTTATGTGCAATGAGGTGTTGTGGGCAGCCGGAACCACTTTTCTTAACCAGTGCTATTCGTACAGGAGCTTAAGTGCTGTTGCAGCGCAAAATATTCAGTCCACGCTTTGGAATCTGCTGGGAGTGGCTTTTATTGCTACCGGTGAGTGTGTCGGAATCATAATAGGACAGCAGCTTGGAAAAGGTGATATTGAGAAGGCTAAGGGTGATTCGATCAGGCTTCTTGCATTTACAGTGTTCCTTGGATTTGTATTCGGATTGCTCCAGATAGCTTTAAGTCCGTTCTTCCCTATGCTGTATAATACAACGCAGGATATCAAGGATCTGGCATCAAAGCTTCTGATTATTACGGGAGCCTTTATGCCTGTTGTGGCATATGCACATGCGGCATATTTTATTATAAGAGCCGGGGGGAGAGTGGGTATAACCTTCCTTTTTGACAGCTGTTTCACATGGCTTGCGTATGTTCCCGCAGCATATTTCCTGAGCAGATATACGGATACCAGCCTGGTAATGATGTTTGCAATGGTCCAGTCTCTTGAATTACCGAAGGCACTGATCGGTGCGCTCATGGTACATTCCGGGATATGGGCAAAGAATATAGTGAAGTAGTATGGGCACGAGGAGTAACGGAATGACGAAGTCATATTCAGGTTCCGTTCAGCTGACATGCGACTGCTTTTGAGGGGGCAATACATATTAACGATAGTGAAGTTCAGATAGAGATAATCTTCGGAAAAATAGATTAACGTATAGGTGACAGAAGCTTATCGGGGGGAGAGTGAAAGATCATAATGATAGTCAGAAGAGCAACAGAAAGAGATATAGACGGGATTCTTAAGCTGCTTGTTCAGGTGGATATGGTTCATCACATCGGACGTCCGGATCTGTTTAAGGGACCGGCTACAAAGTATAATGCAGATGAACTCAGTGAGATAATTAAGGATGATACGAAGCCTGTATTTGTCTGCGTTGAAGATGAAGATAATGTAAATGATGTAAATGAAGGAACCTGTGTCGATCCGGAATTACATAACGATACCGTAGTTCTCGGCCATGCCTTCTGCATTCATCAGCAGATAAATAATAATCCGGTAATGACAGATATAAGAACGTTATATATTGACGATATCTGCGTTGACGAAAATGCCCGCGGCAGGCATATCGGGAAGCTGCTCTATGATTCGGTGCTTGATTATGCCAAGAAAGAAGGCTTCTACAATATAACCCTGAATGTCTGGAGCTGTAATAAAGGCGCCATGAAGTTCTATGAAGCCATGGGCCTTAAAGCGCAGAAGATCGGGATGGAGAAGATCCTGTGCTGATTTGATAAACCCTGCGATATGTGGTAGATTAGAACCATGATCGCAGGGTTTGATATTTTATCTATTCAGAATAGCACATATATTTTTAAGCTGTTCTGATGGGTGCGAATATAATTTGAGGGAGACTGTATGGGAACGTATCTGAATCCGGGAAATGAGAATTTCAGAGAGACTGTAGACATGGATTTATATGTAGATAAATCCATGCTTCTTAAAGAAATTAACGGAATGCTTGGAAGAGCAAACAAGTATATTTGTATGTCACGTCCCAGGAGGTTTGGAAAGACCATAGCAGGAAATATGTTAGCCGCATATTATTCCAGAGGCTGTGATTCGGCAGAGATATTTGACGGGCTTAAGATTTCCGGTGATCCGGATTATAAAAAGTATCTTAATAAGTATAATGTAATTAAGCTCGATCTTAATAGTGAGTATCAGAACATAAAGGACAAGAATGCCCTGATAAGTTCGATCCAGAATAAGGTGATCCGTGAGCTTATAAAGGAATATCCGGAAGTCGATTTTGACGAGGATGATTCACTGGGGGAAGCTCTTATAAGGGTTTATGCCGGAACGAAAGAAACTTTTATAATCCTTATTGATGAGTATGATGTCCTTGTGCGGGAACGTGTTCCACAGGCACTGTTTGATGAATTTCTAAGCTTTCTTAACGGATTGTTTAAGAGCGATACATTGCGTCCTGCAATATCCCTTGCCTATATCACGGGAATATTGCCTGTAGTGAGGGATAAGGTACAGAGTAAGCTTAACAATTTTAAGGAGTATACATTTCTCAATGCAGGTAAATTCAGTGAATATGTGGGATTTACGGCGGATGAGGTAAGAAACCTGTGTGAACAGTATGATGTTGATTATGAGGAGTGCAGACATTGGTATGATGGTTATGAATTGAATGGCTTTGAGATTTATAATCCGGAGTCCGTGGTGATGTGTATTGAGGACGGACATTTCGAAGGCTATTGGAGCAGGACATCTTCATATCAGGTTATTGCCGAGAGACTTAAGTATAATTATAAAGGGATAAAGGATGATGTGTATACATACCTTCTCCATCTTGGATATCTGGCTTACAACAGGGAAGACGGTACCTGTCGTATTCCAAACAGGGAAGTAAGGCAGGAGTGGTTTAATGCGGTTGCTGCAGATGATGATTATGAGGTAACAGACAGCATTATCAAACGGTCAAAAGAACTCCTGAATGCTGCTGTAAGTGGTGATGAGAGGACAGTAGCCAGGGCTCTTGATTCCTCCCATATTCATGTGGCATCGAATAGAAGCTATAATAATGAGGATGTTTTGCAGAGTGCCATATATCTTGCATTTATCTATGCACTTAATAAATATACGGTGATAAAAGAAATGACTGCAGGTAAAGGCTTTGCTGATGTCGTTTTCATTCCGTATGTATCCGGTATGCCTGCGATGGTAGTAGAGCTTAAGCACAATAAATGTGCGGACAGCGCTCTTTCCCGGATAAAGAATAAGAAATATTTCGATTCACTGGAACATTACAGTGGTGACCTTCTCCTCGTTGGGATCAGTTATGATGAGAAGACCAAAGAGCATGAGTGCAGGATCGAGAAGTTTAATAAGGAATAGAAACCGTGACAGAGTATGTCATGTATATAGAAATCAGACTGATGTTTATGTAAAAGACAGGCACTCAGCCGGGAGTGATGAAAAATATACAGGAGACTAAAGACAACGTGGATACAAACAGCAATAAAGAAAACATTACGGAAAATAAAGAGCTTAGCGAAAATAAAGAAAATCAAGAACATAAAGAAAATAAGATGGGGACGATGCCGGTCGGCAAGCTGGTTATCAACATAGGCCTGCCGATGATACTGTCTATGCTTGTACAGGCATTCTATAATGTGGTAGACAGTATTTTTGTTGCGCGTATATCGGATGCGGGGCAGACCGGATCGGCAGGAACCTCAGCCCTTATAGCAGTGGGTATGGCATTTCCGTTCCAGATGCTGTTGGTTGCGGTGGGAGCAGGAACCGGAGTGGGCGTTAATTCACTGCTCAGCAAGGCGCTTGGCGAGAAGGACAGTAAGACTGTAAATAAGGCGGCGACCAACGGTATATTCCTGTCGGCTATAAGCGCGGTCGTATTCTTTCTTATAGGTAAGTTCCTGGCACATACTCTTATCAGATCACAGGGCGGAGAGGGTCTGGCACTTGAATACGGAACACAGTATCTGTCGATAGTATGTATGTTGTCCGTGGGCATATTTATGCAGTTCATCTTCGAGAGGCTGCTGCAGTCTACGGGTAAGACCTTCTATTCAATGATAACACAGATGACAGGTGCGGTGATCAATATCATCCTTGATCCGATCCTTATCTTTGGTATGTTCGGATTCCCTGAGCTCAAGGTTATGGGAGCGGCGGTCGCGACGGTAACGGGACAGATAGTTGCAGGCTGCTTTGCCCTGTATCTTAACATAAAGAAAAATCACGAGATTTCACTTGATTTCAGGGGCTTCAGACCGGACAGTCATATAATACGAAGGATATATGCCGTGGGCATACCTACAATGATAATGCAGTCCATAGGCTCGCTTATGACCTATTGCATGAACAGGATACTTGTATCCCTTAATGATGCGGCGGTAGCGGTATTTACCGTATATTTCAAGCTCCAGAGCCTTTTCTTCATGCCGCTGTTCGGACTTAACAACGGACTTATCCCTATACTTGCCTATAATTACGGGGCGCAGAAGAGGAGCCGTATGATCAAGGCGATCAAGGTATGCATGGTCTATGCGTTCGTATTTGCTTTCTTCGGATTTCTCCTGTTCAGACTGATTCCCGATAAGCTGCTGCTCATCTTCAATACAGGAGATGCTTCTTTGCTTACCTATGGCGTTCCGGCGCTTAAGATAATAGCATGGCATTATCTGCTTGCGTGGTTCTGCATAATAGGCGGAACCGTATATCAATCGCTTGGTAACGGTATTTATTCACTTATAGTTTCCGTCGCAAGACAGCTGGTGGTTCTTATTCCGGCGGCCTATATCCTTGCGAAGATAGGAGGGCTTGATCTAATATGGTGGAGCTTCCCGATAGCGGAGCTTATGTCATTTGCAGTGAATGTGTACTTTATGTGGAGGATCAACAGGGATATAATTTCGAAAGTGGGAGATATGTGATGCATCTCCCGAATGAAACATTCGGTAGATGACGCGCTGTCGCGCTATACATAAACACTATCATATCCCTTAGCAAGCAAGCTTGCAGGGATATAATAGCATTTATGTGCATCACTCGTAGAACGCACAAAAGGTTCGACCCGCCGATCGAACCTTTTCGATTATATATTTATTAGAGGGAGGATGTGAGATTTCTCTCACGCTTATGAAAAAGATTTATTATTTTTTGTATGGTCTTAGTATATGGGGAGATTATGACCTTGTAATGCACAAATTGTGAACGATAAATGAACAAACTGGAAAGAATTTATGTCATGTAGCAATACAAACGTGACAGAAACGAGTTATGTAAACCGAAAATCGAAAAAATGTTTTGGTAATAATATTTTTGTAATATTTCTTTTAAAATTAAGGGTGGTAACGGACAGGCAAATGAAGTACGCAAATATAATTGTGAATATTTCACATGAAAGCCTTGATAAATATTTTCAATATGTGATACCTGAGAGACTTCGGGATGAACTGAGCGTCGGGGATTATGTAAGCATACCGTTCGGACGGGGCAACAGGCTGATCGAGGGCTATGTTCTGGAGATCACCGATAAGCCCGAGTTCGATCCGGCAAGGCTGAAGGAGATAGCCGAAATAAAGACAGACAGCAGACTGGTAGAACATAAGCTTATAAGACTGGCATACTGGATGAAGCAAAGATACGGCTCGACGATGATCACAGCCCTTAAGACCGTGCTTCCCATAAAGAAGATCATTAAAGAAAAGGAGAATAGAAGCATCATACTCTGCATGGAGGATGAAGCGGCATACGAAAGGCTTGAACTGTATGCAAGGAAGCACCAGACTGCAAGAGAGAGGCTGATGCGCGAGCTCATAAACGAAAAACAGCTTGATTACAGGCTGGTGACGACAAAGCTTAACATAAGCACCGCGACCATTAATGCAATGGAGAAGCAGGAGGTGTTAAGGGTAGAAAAGACAAGAGTATACAGAAATACGACAGGCGAAGCAGAGGAAAGCAGCGGTAAAAACAGGATTAGTCTTAACGGAGAACAGGAGAAGATCGCTTCCGAAATAATAAATGAATACAGCCGTGGAATAAGGAACACCTACCTTATCCACGGGATAACGGGAAGTGGCAAGACCGAGGTATATATGGAGATAATAGATGCCGTTGTAAGACAGGGGCGTCAGGTTATTGTGCTGATACCCGAAATATCCCTTACATATCAGACGGTAATGCGTTTCTATAAGAGATTCGGAGACAGTGTCTCCACGCTGCATTCAAGGCTCTCCGACGGAGAGAAATACGACCAGTTCGAAAGGGCGAAGAAGGGTGAGATATCCGTAATGATAGGTCCGAGATCCGCACTGTTTACGCCATTCGAGGATCTGGGACTGATAGTTATCGATGAGGAGCATGAGAGTTCATATAAGAGTGACAGCATGCCCAAATACCATGCAAGAGAGACTGCGATCGAGCTGGCTAAGCTGCACGGAGCGTCAGTCATACTTGGCTCTGCAACGCCATCCATGGAAGCATATTACAGGGCGAAGAAGGGTGATTATAAGCTGTACACTTTGGATAGACGGGCTATATCGGATGCAAGCCTGCCCACAGTGCATATTGCGGACTTAAGGGAGGAGCTAAAGAACGGAAACAGGACAATGTTCAGCACCGAACTTAAGACAATGATGGATGAAAGGCTTGAAAAAGGAGAGCAGATAATGCTCTTCCTTAACAGGAGAGGATACGCCGGGTTCTATTCATGCCGCTCATGCGGTTTCGTATTAAAATGCCCGCATTGCGATGTTTCCCTGTCCAGTCATGAAGGGGGAAGGCTTAAATGTCATTACTGCGGTTATGAAAGGGAAGAGGTAAAGATATGCCCCGAATGCGGTTCCTCATATATCGGAGGAATGAGAGCCGGGACCCAGCAGATCGAAGAGAGCGTAAAGAAGCTCTTTCCACATGCTTCGATACTTAGAATGGATGCCGATACGACATCAGCCAAGGGAAGCTATGATAAGATACTTTCAGCCTTTGCTAACAGAGAGGCGGATATACTTATAGGAACTCAGATGATAGTAAAGGGGCATGATTTTCCCTATGTGACCCTCATGGGCATTCTGATAGCGGATATGTCCCTTAACGTCGGCGACTACAGAGCATCAGAGCGGACCTTCCAGCTTCTTACGCAGGCAGCAGGCCGTGCAGGCAGGGCAGAGCTTAAGGGAGATGTGGTCATCCAGACATATAAGCCCGAGCATTATGCGATCCGGGCAGCGTCAAGGCAGGACTATAAGGGATTCTATAATGAAGAAATCATGTACAGAGAGCTTATGGAATACCCGCCTGTCGGACATATGCTGGCCGTAATGATCGAGAGCCGGGAGGAAGAAGCTGCCGATGATTATGCGAAAGCATTGGCAGAAGTGTTAAAAAGTGATATAATTAACGGTCTGCATTCGGGTAAGGTGAGAATGATAGGTCCTGCGGATGCAACAGTAAAAAAGATTAATGATATATACAGGAAGCTGATTTATCTTAAATCAACAGATCAGGAGCTGTTGGTAGCGCTTAAGGACAGAGCCGAAGAACTTAGGGATATTAATAAGATAAGGATCCTGCCGGATTATGATGATGCCGCCAGGCAGGACATTTCCGGCGAGGCAAATTCATGGGCGCGGGATAAAAGGATACGAATGACTATGGATATGGATCCGGTAAACGGATATTGACACCGGATAATCAACAGGATATTGGATGACGTATGATCAAACGGAATTAACAGACAGATAATTTACCGGACTCAGATAAGCGCCGGATGAAGGACAGCACCAAATAACTTTGTATTAAGTAAGGAGAACAGGGATGGCATTAAGAACAATCAGAACAATTGGAGATGATGTATTGACGAAGACATGCAAGCCGGTCAAGGAGGTAACCCCGAGGATCAGGACTCTGATCGAGGATATGATCGATACTATGTACGAGGCAGACGGCGTGGGACTGGCAGCGCCTCAGGTGGGAGTACTTAAGAGGCTGGTGGTCATTGATGTGGGTGAAGGTCCTTTTGTTATGATCAATCCCCGAATACTTGAGACGTCAGGTGAACAGACAGGCAATGAAGGCTGCTTAAGCGTTCCCGGAAAGACCGGACAGGTGACAAGGCCCAATTATGCGAAGGTTCTTGCCTATAATGAAAATATGGAAGAGGTAGAGATCGAAGGGACTGAGCTTAAGGCGAGAGCTATGCTTCATGAAATAGATCATCTCGACGGAAAGCTGTACGTTGAGAAGGTTGAAGGCGAGCTTATGGATATAGAGGCTGTACCTGAAGAGGAGGCCGAGTAGATACATGAAGATACTTTTTATGGGAACGCCTGATTTCGCGGCAGGCATTCTGGAATCCATAATTGAGAGCAGACATGAGGTTATATGCGCTGTTACACAGGAGGATAAGCCCAAGGGCAGAAGCGATAAACCCATAGCATCTGCGGTTAAGGAATGCGCACTGAGTCACGGTATACCGGTATTCCAGCCGCACCGCATTAAGGATGCTAAGGCCGTGGAAGAGCTGCGAAAATACGATGCTGACATTTTCGTGGTTGCGGCCTACGGCCAGATCCTTTCAAAGGAAATACTTGATATGCCAAAGTATGGCTGCATCAACACACATGCGTCCCTGCTGCCTAAATACAGAGGAGCGGCGCCCATACAATGGGCGATAGTCGATGGGGAGGAGAAGACAGGCGTTACCGTCATGCAGATGGATGAAGGCCTTGATACAGGAGATATCCTGTATGTGAAGGAAGTTGACATAACATGCGAAGAAACAGGTGAGAGCCTTTTTAATAAACTCGAAATCTGTGGAAAAGAACTGATAATAGAAGCTCTTGACAGAATAGAGAAAGGTGACATAAATCCGATAAAACAAAACAGCGCCGAAGCGACCTATGCCAGGATACTTAATAAGCAGATGGGTGAGATAGACTGGAATAAGACGGCTGTTGAGATCGAGAGACAGATAAGAGGCTTTACACCGTGGCCCGGTACTTTTACTTATTTTAACGGTAAGCTGCTTAAGATACTGAAGGCGGACGTAGCCGGTCCGGAAGAGATAGCTGCACAGAAAGAAACCGGAAGAAATGCTTCCGATAAGGGTACGGCTGAACTGTCTGGCATTAACATATTTAAGGAGAGACCGGGGATTGCTGCCTGCGTGTCAGGTGATGTGGTTTATGCTGCAACAGGTAAGGATTACCTTAAGATAACAAGAGTCCAGCTGGAAGGAAAGAAGAAGATGGACGTCAGGGATTTCCTTCTCGGATTCAAGCTAAACCCAGGTGACAGGTTGGGGAAGTGACATGGATCAAAGACTTATAATACTTGAAACCCTTCTGCTCCTGAATGATCCTGAAATGCCATCCGGCAAGACGATAAAACAGGTGCTTGACAAATACGATCATCTTAAGAAGCAGGAGAGAAGCTTTATTAAGCGTATACTCGAAGGCTGTCTTGAGCGAAGGATCGAGCTTGACTATATTATAAACTGCTTCAGCAATACAAAAACAAACCGGATGAAGCCTGTAATACGCGCGATCCTCAGAATGAGTGTATATCAGCTTAAATATATGGACTCTATCCCGGCTTCGGCTGTATGCAACGAGGCCGTAAAGCTGGCGGAAAAGAAGGGCTTCTCCGGGCTTAAGGGTTTCGTTAACGGAGTGCTCAGAAGTATAGCAAGACAGATGAATGAGATCCGGTATCCCGATGAAGATTCATCGCAGGGAATGTCCGTAAAATACTCATGTCCCGAATGGCTCACAGAACAGCTTATGTGTGAACTGGGTTCGGAGTATACTCATAAAATACTGGAGGATTCTCTGAAACCGGCGGGAATATTTGTAAGGATCAATCTGTCAAGGATTACCCCCGCGCTTCTTGCGGATCAGCTTGAGAAGGAAGGTATAGGCTGTGAAGCAGCTCCGTATCTGTCATATGCTTTAAAGCTTAAGGATATTGATTCGGTAAACAGGATAAATGCTTTCGGAGCCGGTCTGTTCAGGATACAGGATATAGGGTCGATGTTAGTGACCCATATTGCCGGGATCAACAGGGGAGATACGGTATTTGACGTATGCGCTTCACCGGGCGGTAAGTCAATGCATGCTTTGGACATTCTGGACGGCTCCGGACATCTGTATGCATTCGATATATCAGAGAAGAAGATCGAACCGATATTGGAAGGTGCCGTAATGATGGGCGGCAGTAATTATGATATAAGGATCGCAGACGCAACCGGGTTCCACCCGGAGTACGAAGAGAAAGCAGATGTTCTCATTGCCGATCTTCCCTGTTCCGGACTGGGAGTAATGGGAAGGCGCAATGATATCAAATATAACATGACACCGGATAAGGAGGCATCCCTGGCAGCACTTCAGAAGGATATCCTCTCTAATGTGAGCCGGTATGTTAAGCCCGGCGGCTGTATGGTCTTTTCGACCTGCACCGTACACAGGGCGGAGAACGAAGATAATGTAAGATGGATACTTGAAAATCTCCCGTTTGAAGCAGTATCCCTGGATGAATATCTGCCTGAGGAGCTTAGATGTGACACCTCCTCCAAAGGATATATCCAGCTTATCCCGGGAGTACATAAATGCGACGGTTTCTTTATCTCTAAATTCAGAAAGAAGAACGGATAAACACGAAGTAAGGAATGGCTGACAAGGACTTAAGATCAACAGAATACGGGAAGATGGAAGAGCTTATCCTCTCATTGGGAGATAAGAAGTACAGGGCTTCCCAGATATATGACTGGATACATAAGAAACAGGCAGACAGCTACGCAGAGATGGGAAATGTTCCGGGTAGCCTTAAGCAGAAGCTTGCGGATGAGGGCTATGGTATTTATACCGTAAGGATCAACAGGGTTCAGGAGTCTGCCGCCGACGGTACCAGAAAATATCTTTTTGAGTTACATGACGGTAACCTTATTGAGAGCGTTTTTATGAGATATGAGCACGGCAATTCGGTGTGCATTTCAACACAGGCCGGATGCAGGATGGGTTGCCGGTTCTGTGCTTCAACCATAGACGGTCTGGCAAGAAATCTGACTTCCGGAGAGATGCTCGGCCAGGTATACGGTATCATGAAAGATACAGGAGAGCGGATATCCAATATTGTGACGATGGGTTCGGGAGAACCGCTTGACAATTATGATGAAGTACTGCGTTTTATAAGGATGATCTCCGATGAGCACGGACTTAATATAAGCCAAAGGAACATCACGGTTTCGACCTGCGGCATTGTGCCTAAGATAAGGGAGCTGGCAGATGAGGGGCTGACGATAACGCTTGCATTATCGCTGCATGCTCCGAACGATGAGAAGCGCCGTGAGCTTATGCCGATAGCAAATAAGTACGGACTTGATGAGGTGCTTGAAGCCTGCAGATATTATTATGAAAGAACAGGGCGGAGGCTGACCTTTGAATATTCGCTGGTCAGGGGAAATAATGATTCGGATGAGGATGCAGCCTTACTGTCCCGCATGCTAAAGGGAATGAACTGCCATGTTAACCTGATTCCCGTCAATCCCATAAAGGAAAGGAATTTCAGGCAGTCCGACAGGCAGGCGGTGAACGCTTTTAAAAATAAACTTGAAAAAAATCATATAAATGTTACTATTAGAAGGGAAATGGGTCGGGATATCGATGGCGCCTGCGGTCAGTTAAGGAGGCGCATTCTTCATGAGGAAGAATAGTAATCCGTTCCATACTGAAACGAAAGGAATCAGATAAAATGCTTAAGACGTTCTCTAAGACCGATATCGGCCGTAAGAGAAAAATCAATCAGGACTGCATTTTTTCATGTGAAGTACCGCTGGGTAATCTGCCGAATCTGTTCATAGTGGCAGACGGTATGGGCGGGCATAATGCAGGTGACTATGCGTCTTCATATACAGTCAAGGCAATAGAACGCGAGGTTATGATAAGTGAATCGACCGCTCCTGTTAAGATAATGAAGGAAGCGATTGCCTGTGCCAACAATGAGATATTCAGGAAGGCCGAAGCCGAGGCTGATTACCAGGGAATGGGAACCACGGCAGTTGTAGCGACTATTGTTGATGATATAATGTATGTTGCGAATGTCGGAGACAGCAGGCTGTATGTGATAAATGATGATATACGCCAGATCACGAGGGATCATTCGCTGGTCGAGGAGATGATCAAGCTTGGTGAAATCGACAGGGAATCGGCAAGGACGCATCCCGATAAGAATATAATAACCAGAGCCATAGGAGTGTCAACAAAGGTTGAACCGGATTTCTTTGAGGTGGAGCTAAAGAAGGGCGATTATGTACTGATGTGCTCCGACGGCCTAACGAATATGGTGGATGATGATGATATATGCATGATAGTCAAGGCTGGACGGGATGTCGTGCAGATAGTTGAGGAGCTTATAAGGATGGCAAACCACAATGGTGGTAAAGATAATATTGCGGTGGTAATAATAGAGCCGTTTGCAGACGAGGTGAGATGATGTTAAATCCGGGAACGATGCTGGGCGACCGGTACGAAATATTGGATAAGATTGGCGCGGGCGGAATGGCCGATGTATATAAGGCGCTTGATCACAAGCTGAACAGATATGATGCTGTTAAGGTTCTTAAGGACGAATTCGCTTCCAACAAGAGCTTTGTGAGCAAATTCAGGGCTGAAGCACAGGCGGCAGCAGGGCTCATGCATCCCAATATCGTCAATGTATATGATGTGGGTGATGAGAATGGACTGTACTATTTCGTGATGGAGCTCGTGGAAGGTATTACTCTTAAGCGCTACATCGAGAAGAAGATAAGGCTTTCGGTCAAGGAGGCTGTAAGTATAGCCATTCAGGTATCCATGGGTATTGAAAGCGCTCATAATAACGGTATAATCCACAGGGATATCAAGCCGCAGAATATTATCATTTCCAAGGAAGGTAAGGTTAAGGTTGCCGATTTCGGTATAGCAAGGGCTGCAAGCTCGGATACCCAGACGAGTCATGCCATGGGTTCGGTTCATTATACCTCACCCGAGCAGGCAAGAGGAGGTTATTCGGATGCCAAGAGTGATATTTATTCTATAGGCATCACGTTATTTGAAATGGTAACGGGCCGCGTGCCTTTTGACGGAGAGACTACGGTTGCCATAGCGATAAAGCATATCCAGGAGGAGATGCCTTCTCCCAGGGTATATGTACCTGAGATTCCGGTAAGTGTTGAACAGATAATTTTCAAATGTACGCAGAAGAATCCGGACAGAAGGTATTCCAATGTCAGCGAACTGATGGCGGACCTTAAGCATTCCCTTATGAGCCCGGATGAGAATTTTGTTGTTATACAGGATCCGGCCAGTTCCGAGGGAACCAAGGCTCTTACCGATGAGGACAGGCGAGAGATAACAAGGCAGACCTCATCAAGCATGTACGGAAATGATACGTTCGAAACTGCATATGCCGGATATAATCAGCAGAGACAGTACGGAAGCTATGACGAGCCCCAGCAATACGGTCAGGGCTATCAGGATCAGTACCAGGGGAACGGTTATGCTTCGCCGGGTTACAATGAGCAGAATTATCAGGGCGGCTATGATGAAGGAATGTACAGCCAGCCATATGATAACGGATACGGAAACAATGGTTATCAGGGATACAGTAATATGCCCGAGGAGGATCTCGAGGACCCTTATTATGTTATGGATCCGAGGAACCGCGGCAACCGGAAACAGGATGGCAGGCAACCGGCAGATCAGGCAGAGGGCCTGAGGGCGAAACAGGCCAGAAATTCCGGGAACAGAGAGAATCAGGGCAAATCGTCAGGAGTGGGCAAGCAGTCTTCACAGGGTAAGAAGAGTAAGAAATCGTCGAACGGTAATCAGACCGGAAATAGTAACAAACGTCCCCAACCGGTTAAAGAGCCTGATTACGTGAAGAAGAATCCGAACTCGGATTCGGATGTGGATCCCAGGATAGAGAAGATACTTACCGTGCTTATGATCATTGCTGCCATTGCATTGGGAATAGCAGCCATCTGGATCGTAGGAAAGGTCATAGGGAAGGGTATCGGTGATGTTGGCGAAGATAAGGTTATAGAAGAGGGTATGACAGAGGTGCCCAATGTGGTGGGCATGTCAATAGAGGAAGCATCGGATACCCTGAAGAAAGCCGGACTGACAGCCAAGGCATCATATGCCGAATCCATGACTTATGACAAGGATTTCATAGATTCGCAGGATCCTGCGGAAGGTACGATAGTAGAAGAAGGTTCACAGCTGACTCTTATTGTGAGCAGCGGTAAGGCAGCAGGTGCCGTAACCGCATCTGATACGGAAGCACCGGTGGGCGGAGCCGCAGTACCGGATGTTGTAGGCAAGAGTGAAGCTGAGGCCAGAGTAGCCATAGAGAATGAGGGATTCGTATTCGCATCGGCCGAACAGCCCAGTGATGCGGTTGCAAAGGGAATGGTAATATCACAGAATCCTCTCGGAGCAACAACAGCACCATTGGGAAGTTCTATCCAGGTTTACATAAGTTCTGGCGGTGGAGAGGATTCCGAAGAAGAGGAAAAAGAAGATGAAGTAGAGGTTCCCAACGTTACGGGTAAGGATGAAGCTACCGCAAGGGCACTTATAATTGAGGCCGGGCTTACCTGCGGTACCGCTACTGAGGAAGCCAGCGATACTGTTCCCAAGGGTAATGTAATATCGCAGACTGTGGCCGGCGGAACCAAGGTTAAGAAGGGTTCGGGCGTAAACATAAAGATAAGTAAGGGACCGGCCGGATATACCTGTAACTGTACGATACAGCAGCCTGAGGGATTCCTGGTCGGATCGGAGGCGATCATTGTCCTTATCGATGCAAATGGGGCTGAGCTTCAGAGATTCACAACCACTACATTCCCGTATAATGCGGTCAAAACAGGAATAACCACGGCGCCTGCGGGAGTAGTTACGGTTACATACCAGACTATTGACGGACAGTGGCAGACATCGGCGCCTACGGCTGTAGCCTTTACCAAGGAATAGTATATGCAGGGCAGGATAGTCAAGGGGATAGCAGGTTTCTATTATGTATATGCCGATGACGGCATTACTTATGAGTGCAAGGCTAAGGGCGTGTTCCGTAAGGATAAACGTAAGCCCGTGACAGGCGACCGTGTTACTCTGGATGTTTTGAGTGAAGAAGAGAGGCTTGGAAATATAACCGGGCTTTTTAAGCGGGATAATGAATTTATACGGCCGGCTGTTGCAAATGTGGATCAGGCGCTTATCGTATTTGCACTGACGGATCCGGAACCCGATTATCTTCTGCTGGATAAGCTCCTTTTACAGTATAAGAAGCAGGATCTTCCGATCATTATCTGTTTCAACAAAGAGGACCTCGGTAAGGAAGGAGCACAGGAGGTTGTCTCTGAAATATACAGAAACAGCGGCACAACGCTTATGTTTACCTGTGCTGTAAGCGGACAGGGAATAGATGAACTGAAGGAACGGCTCAAGGGAAAGCTTAGCTTCGTATCGGGACCTTCGGGTGTCGGAAAGTCGTCAATAATAAACAGGCTTCAGGACGATGTCAGCATAGAAACGGGGAACATAAGCAGAAAGCTCAAGAGAGGAAAGCATACCACGAGACATTCGGAGATCATACCGATAGAGGATGACACCTTCATAATGGATACTCCGGGATTCAGTAAGATGGATGTTTTCATGGATGACGAGTGGGAGCTTAAGGAATACTATGATGAATTCTATCCCTATGAAGACTGCAGGTTCAAGCCGTGTTCTCATACACATGAACCGGATTGTGCTGTTAAGGATGCTCTTAACCGCGGATTGATCTCAAAGACAAGATACGATAACTATTCACTGCTCTTTTCAGAGCTGAAGGAATCACACAGAAAGTATTAGAGGATAAAACATGTTTCAGATTTCACCATCTATTCTTGCTACTGATTTTGCCTGTCTGGGAGATTATATGAGAAGGGCGGACATGGCAGGTGCCGATATGTTCCATGTGGATGTTATGGACGGAATGTTCGTTCCGAATATCTCGTTTGGTATCCCCATTATGGAATCGGTTAAGAAGATAACGCATAAGCCTCTTGACGTACATCTAATGATCGTTCAGCCCGAGAGGTATATAAGAGAGTTCGCAAGAGTGGGCGCCGACATAATAACGGTACACTACGAAGCATGCGATGATGTCAACGTTGCAGCCGCGCTCATACATGAATCGGGATGCAAGGCCGGTCTTGCCATTAAACCGGGTACGGAAACGTCTGTCCTTGAACCTTATCTTGAACAGTTCGACATGTTCCTGATAATGACCGTTGAGCCGGGCTTCGGTGGTCAGAAGTATATGAGAAAGTGTACAAAGAAGCTGACTCTTTTAAGGGAGATGCTTGATGATTACGATCTTGATACGGATATCGAGGTGGACGGCGGCATTACAAGGGAGAATATAGGTACGGTACTCGACGCGGGAGCTAATGTTATCGTTATGGGATCTTCGGTGTTCAAGGGAGACATTGAGGATAACATGAAGTATTACAGGAACTTTTTTGATAATTATGTTCCGGGAAAGCTTCCTGAAGAAAGGAAGAAATCCTGACGGATTTCCTTGATGTCTCAAAGCCGACGGGCTCCCCCGACATAAAGCCGGGGGCAGTAATTCGAAGCGATAGTCCGGAACTTTACACAGTAGCAGGGGAGAGAGTAGATGAAGAAGTATATTAAGATCGCAAGGCCCGATCACTGGGTTAAGAACGCATTTATATTGCCCGGTGTTGTGCTTGCGATACTT
Organism: Lachnospiraceae bacterium; assembly: GCA_024691125.1. GTDB lineage: Bacteria > Bacillota > Clostridia > Lachnospirales > Lachnospiraceae > UBA2868. The sequence continues at coordinate 16,930 of JAILNV010000164.1, forward strand.
ATGACGAAACCGTCATTTTCGGCGGAATATATCTGGAAATTCATATTGGGATTCTTTTCGACATGCTTTATAGCAAGTGCCAATTATGTTATCAATGAGTGGCTTGATGCTGAATTCGATAAGTTCCATCCCACCAAGAAAAACAGACCTGTGGTATCTGAGAATATGAAGTTCTCACTGGTTATGCTTGAGTATGTTATCTGTATAATCATTGGTATTGCTCTTGCTTATCCGATCAACAGGCCTTTTCTTTTTGTTGAGATATGGCTGCTTATAATGGGAGTCATATATAATGTCAAGCCGATGCGCAGTAAGGACATCCCGTATCTTGATGTTCTTTCAGAATCCATCAACAATATGATCAGGCTTCTCATAGGCTGGTTCATAATCGATTCGCAGTATCAGCCGCCCAGCTCCATACTTATTGGATACTGGTTCGCCGGAGCCTTCCTTATGGCTACCAAGAGGTTCGCCGAATACAGGATGATAGGTGATCCGGAGAGAGCCGGCCTTTACAGGAAATCATTTAAGCATTATACAGAGCATTCACTTTTAGTATCCACCTTCTTCTATGCCATGACGGCAACCTTCTTCATAGGCATATTCATGGTAAAATACAGGATTGAATATCTGCTGGCTATGCCACTCGTGTTCGGACTGTTCTGTTTCTATTTATGGATAAGCTTCAAGCCGGATTCAGCGGTTCAGAAGCCAGAGAAGCTTTACCGCGAAAAGAAGCTTCTTATTTACATAGCCTTTATGTGCGTGGTTCTTGTCATCCTGTCGTTTGTGGATCTTTCGTTCCTTAACTTCTGGATGGAACCGTTCTTACTGCCGGCAGGAGTGTAACGAATAAAGGACAAAAGCCTGTCAACATCACGAGTTTGTGACGCGAAGCAGGTCCTTTAGGGCTTGATGGTTGGTAGGATTGTGAGGATTCCTTATGAAATAAGTGCGAATCACGGACAATCTGTTGATCATAGTAAAGAACCCGATATAGGAAAACGTGTTTTATGGGAGATAACACCGGAATAAGCATGAATAAGAAGATAAATGAATATAAGGCACTTGTCTTTGATCTTGACGGAACGCTCTATTATCAGAGACAGCTGCGGCTGAAAATGGCATGGATGTTGGGAAACTACTATCTATGCCATTTCTGGTGTATTAAGGAGCTGTTTATAATAAAGAAGTTCAGAGAAGTAAGAGAGAAGTGGGATGAGATCACAGGTGTTCCTACAGGGAAAGAACCGGCGGGGAAAAAAATATTAACAGCAGGTAAAGATTCAGGAGCAAACGGAGATAAGAACTCCGAGACCACACATGGGGAGAAGCAACACACAGGGAATAAAACTGTAGAGAACAGTCTTGAATGGGAGCAGTATTCATACGTCGCCGGCAGAATGGGATGCACGGCAGACAGAGTTAAGACGGTAATAGAGACATGGATGTATGAGAAACCGCTAAAGGCTGTATATGAAACAAGGGATGTGGCTTTGATCGAACTGATAAAAGAGCGTAAGGCGGCGGGGCAGAAGATATTCATATTCTCGGATTACCCGATAGAGGATAAGCTTAAAGCGATTGGGCTTACGGCTGACGGAATGTATGCCGCGACCGATGAAAGGCTCTCGGAGCTTAAGCCAAGTCCTAAAGGACTGCATCTTATAATGGAGGATCACGGATTGAATCCGTCCGATATCCTGATGATAGGCGACCGCATGTCAAGAGACGGGCAGTCCGCCATCAACGCAGGCTGTGATCACGTCATTTTACCGGGGTCGAAATCATTAAGGAATAAGATATATGCGCGTAATCTTAAAGGCTGAGCTGAAGAGTGTTGACGTATACCATCTTTAAGGTTATCATAGAGTTGACATAATATTTTCAATAGTCAGAAGCCTTTCTGCGAGGGGAGGCTGCTGCCGGCAGAGGGTCGGCAGATGATGTTAGAGCACAGAACAGATATTGAATGCCGGAGAGGGCCGGCTGAATCTGTTCGGAGGATTAATACAGGGGTAAAGAATATGAAAAAAATGAAGTCACTCAGATTATCAATTGCTGTATTTTTGATAATCTCGCTTATTATACAGCCAAATCTTGTCACATACGGAGCGCAGGTGCAGGTTGAGCCTGATAAGAGCAGCGTCTCCGCCAATATAAGCAATCCCGAAACAACAGAAGAGCCTGCTACAGAATCTGTAGTCGATATAAAGCATATCCCCGGGGTATCACCGAAGATAGAAACAGGCACTAAACCGGAAGAAGATCATTCGAAGGATCATTCAGAACAGACAGCAGTACCGGTAGCAGATCCCATAAAGATGATGGAAGAAAACCCGACAGCGGTTCCCGGAAGCGAAATGACTTCGGAGCCTTCAGTACAGGTCACCCCAATGCCGACCGTTTTGCCGAAAGCAGATGAAAGGAACACGGTATCGGAGGATAAGCCGGTATCAGATAACAGTGCGGATACAGGTGGTGACGGGGCAAAGAGTGAAGAGAAGGATGCCTCAGATAAGAATACGCTTGACGATATAAAGTCAGGCTTGTTTGGAATGCTCGGAATATCTCCGGAAGGAGCAGGTGATACTACATGGCAGAATGATTTTACATACGTTTTGGATGGTCCGTATATCATGTTAGCGAAATATAACGGCAACGCAACTTCTCTTGAAATACCTGCCAAGGCTGTAGTAGACGGAAAGGAATACAGAAGTAAACTATATTTGGACTGTTCTTTGTTCTTCAAAAGTAAAAAAACTTTACTGACAATTGATCTGAGCAAGGTTGATTCGAGTGATGTTACCTACATGAATTCTATGTTTTCGGGCTGTACATCGCTTAAAGAAGTGAATTTCGATGGTTTTGATACGGATAAACTTACAAATATGAATGCAATGTTCGATGGTTGTTCATCTTTGGAAAACCCCGGTGTTGATGACTTTGATACAGGAAAAGTTACCGATATGGGTTATATGTTCCGCGGATGCAACAGCTTAACAAGCCTTGATCTAAGCAACTTTGATACAGGAAAAGTTACCAGTATGAAGCTTATGTTCTGTGATTGCAACAGCTTAACGAGCCTTGATTTAAGCAGCTTTAATACAGGTAATGTAACCGATATGAATTCTATGTTTTTTAATTGCAGTAACTTAACGAGTATAGATTTAAGCAGCTTTGATACAGGTAATGTTACAGATATGAGCTATATGTTCTATGGGTGCAGTAGCTTAACAGGTATAGATTTAAGCGGCTTTGATACAGGTAGTGTTACTGTTATGTCGGCTATGTTCCGAGGATGCAGTGGTTTAACAAACCTTGATGTAAGCAATTTCGATACAGCTAATGTTACTCATATGGACCATATGTTTAATAGATGCAGTAACTTAACAAGCCTTGATTTAAGCAACTTTGATACAGGTAATGTTAATAGTATGTACAATATGTTCTATGGATGCAGTGGTCTAACAAGCCTTGATGTAAGCAATTTTGATACAGGTAATGTTACTCATATGGACAATATGTTTAATAGATGCAGTAACTTAACAAGCCTTGATTTAAGCAACTTTGATACAGGCAATGTTACTAGCATGAGCTATATGTTCTATGGATGCAGTGGTCTAACAAGCCTTGATGTAAGCAATTTTGATACAGGTAATGTTGTCGGTCTGATCTATATGTTTTATGACTGCAGTAGCTTAACGAGCCTTGACCTGAGCAGCTTTGACATGAGTAAAGTTTCTGTGACTGCATCTAATGGTATGCTTACCGGAACAGCTAAGCTTATACAAATAGAAGTTCCGAGATATGTTCGATGGCAAATCGAACTTCCCGATACCTTTGTAAAGAAAACAGATCCTTCTTCTGAATATATAATGCTACCTTATAATGTAGCTGAAAGCTTTACTATAGTAAGGAAAGCTTCTGATGTCCATGTTACCGGAATAACTTTGGAACCTGCTGAGAAAAGTATAGAAGCCGGAGAAGGATTTACTATCATTCCGACGGTGGAGCCGGCTGATGCTTCTAACAAGACAGTTATCTGGACAAGTTCCGATGAAGCCGTGGCAACAGTGGATGATAATGGTAAGGTAACCGGCATATCCGAGGGCGACGCCACGATAACCGCAACAACCGTTGATGGTGGGTATACAGCCGAATGCGTAGTTACTGTAACCGGATCAAAGATTGATGTGACCGGGATCACAGTCGATCCGACTGCAAGAACCATTGAAGAGAATGAGGAATTCGTTGTCGTTGCAACCATAATACCGGATAATGCTACAGATAAAGGTGTAACCTTCACAAGCAGCGATCCTCTGGTGGCAGCCGTGGATGAAGACGGAAAGGTCACAGGTATTTCCGAAGGTGAAGCAACGATAACTGCTACGACCAATGACGGGAATAAGAAAGCAAGATGTAAAGTCACCGTCCTTAAGAGGAAGAAGGACGTAACCGGAATAACTGTAGAACCTGCATCAAAAACCATAAATACAGGTGAGGAGTTTATTATTTCTCCTACCGTAACTCCGGATGATGCTACAGATAAGAGTGTAACATGGACAAGCAGTGATACTGACATAGCTGTGGTTGACAGGGACGGAAAGGTCACCGGTAAAGCACCGGGGACTGTAACAATAACCGCAACAACCAATGACGGCGGATTTACAGCCGGATGTACGGTTACGGTCATTGAAGAAGAGGAAGAAAGAGTAATTCTTAATAAGTATGATATTTCGCTGTATGAGGGAGACAGGGAGCTTATAATAGCGACGGTTAAGCCTGACAGCGTTGCAGATAAGAGTGTTACATGGAGCAGTTCGGATCCGGCAGTAGCTACCGTAGATGAGCACGGATGGATAGAAGCGGTTAAGGCGGGTGTGGCTGTAATAACAGCGACCTCGAAAAACGGCAAAACAGCCGACTGCATAGTTACAGTGATAAGCAGAACTGTTTCTGTGGAAAGCATCACCGCTGATCCTGTATCCAAAACGATATTTATAGGAGAATCCTTCTTCATAACGACAACCATAACACCTGCGGATGCCACAGACAAAGGCGTTACATGGAGCAGTGATGATCCTGTGATAGCATCCGTATACAGAGGAAGTGTAACAGGGTATTCCGTTGGTACCACGACAGTAAGGGTTCGTACCAACGACGGAGGTAAAGAAGCTTCCTGTATAGTTACGGTTAAGGAAAGGCCGGTGGAGGTTAAGAGTATTATCCTTGATCCGACTGAGGATCAGATATTCATAAATGAGACCCTTCCTATATCGGCAAAGGTATTGCCTGAGAATGCAGTGGATAAAACCCTTAAATGGACCACCAATAACCCTTCGGTTGCAACCGTTGATAATAACGGAAACGTCAGGGGCGTTGGGCTGGGAGAAGCAATAATAAC
>JAILNV010000260.1 GCA_024691125.1 Lachnospiraceae bacterium
GTGTATACACAAGACATAAGGATATTGCTTTACGTTATTCGGCTGCTATTCTCGATATTATCAATTTTCATTATGATGATATCCATGCACGCCATAATGAGACCCAAAACAGTTTTTTTATAGGTGGATCGGAGTATCTGAAAGGAAATATCCCGGAAATAAATCCGAATTGGTGTAGTGAGATAAAAGCTATGAATAATGTTGTTGTATTTAACAGTGGCGAGTATTACAAGTACACGGATAAAAACGGGGAAATGCATATTTTTACTTGCAGAAACAATCACCTTGGACAGCCTTATTCTGATCAGGTATCCGGCCGTCAAAACAGCACTACATATAATATAGGGCGATTCTGGAGAATGCTTTCGACAAATGGAACATATCTGAGCATGTATTATTCACATGATGAACAACGGCAGTACCTAAACGATGCAGGTATTAATAAAGGCTTTTTCAGTGTCAAGATGGGTTCGTTACGGAAAGAATACTTCTATTCTTCCGGAAGTTCGGGTGTTGCCATAAGCGTTCAAAGATATAAGGACAGGTATAAAATGCTTACACAATCCGGATGTCTTTTTCTTAACAGGAGCGTACCCGGAACTGCTATAAGTATAGGTGGGAAAGAATACTTGGTAAAACCTGATCATACACTTGATATACCTTATGGGGAGGACATTTTTGATATAGAATTCCCCAAATACGCTGAGAAAATATAGAATAGTTTTGATTGTCGCAAGCATTTGACAATGAAATGTCTAATCTTTTCATTTATTCCCACTAAAAAAGAAAAAGGTGTGGGACATCCACACCAAATCGTTGGACCCGGGTCTTATATAACCAGTCCGGGCGATGCCTGTGCACTACTCTGTACCACTATAAAAGTATAAAAACATAAATGAAAACATATTTGGAAATACCAAAATCAAAAAAAATAAAATCATATTATGCATTACTTGTGTATATCTGTCATCCGAAAATGTTTAATAAACATACCGGTGTCAGCAGCTTCGCAGAATTCTGATGCAGGATTATTTTTCTTTGGTATAATGGTATGAGAATTCCGTATGAGGCTGCGGAAAGGAGATATTATGTTAAAGCAGCTTCATGAAAACAGAATAACGGCATTATATTGCAGGCTCAGCAGGGATGACGGATATGCAGATGACAGTTGCAGTATAGATTCACAGAAGTCTATGCTCAAGGAATATGCATTGAAGGAAGGGTTTGAACGTTGTGAGTTCTTCGTTGATGATGGTTTTTCGGGCACTAACTTTGAGAGACCTGATTTTTCCCGGATGATCGACATGGTAGAACACAATATGATAGGAACCCTTGTAGTAAAGGATCTGTCACGATTAGGGCGCGAATATCTTAAGACAGGGTACTATACCGAGATCGTATTTCCGATGCACGATGTAAGATTCATTGCCATCAACGACAGTGTGGACTCTGCAAACGGTGATAATGAGTTTGCACCATTCAAGAACATAATAAATGAATGATATGCACGGGATATAAGTCGTAAGATCAAGTCTTCGATATGTACTCGTGTCAAGCGCGGAGAGTATGTAAACGGCAGGCCTCCATATGGGTATAGACGAGATCCGGAAAACAGGAACCATCTTATTCCCGACAAGAATACAGCACCGACCGTTAAAATGATATTTGATCTGGCTTTAGAAGGAAAGAGCTCCTACGCCATTTCCGTCATCTTACAGGAAAGGAAATTACTCAAACCTACCGCTTATAAATTTGAGGACAGCGGGGATTTCCATGTTAATGAAAAGTGTGAGTATCCTTACGAGTGGTGTGCCAAGACTGTGAGAGATATCCTTTCGAATGTAACTTACATCGGTCATCTTTATGCATGTATGACGGCGCACAGATCCTTTAAGGACAAGCGTAAAGTATATATTCCCGAAGATCAGTGGATCAAGCGCATGAATGATCATGAACCGATAATTGATGAAGAAGTATTTTACAAGGTTCAGGAATGCCTCAGGAAAACTCATAAAATCATCAATTTTAAACCCGAAGCAAATATTTATAAGGGACTTTGCTTTTGCGGAGACTGCGATCATGTTATGTGGTTTACGGCCAGGCCGGACAGAAGGACTTTTGGATACTACTCCTGTGGAAGGTCCAGACTTAGAGCCGACAAGCGGGGCTGTTCCGCACATTACATAACGCTGGAGCAGCTGAATGCTCATGTGCTTGGTGAAATAAAGCGCCTTGCAGCAAAGGTTAGAGCCGGTAAGAAGAAATACATCAAAAATCTTATCGAAGCGCTAGAAAGTGAGTATAACGAAGCAACCGCCATGAGCCGCAGAGAGATTGAGGAGTCTGCAAAAAGGATCGAGGAACTTGGCATCCTTACGCGTAACCTGTATGAGGATCGTGTATTCGGGAGAATAACCGAAGATATCTATTCGATGCTTTCATCGCTTTATAATGATGAGCTTGAAAGATTGACGGAAAGGGTAGAATTGCTAAGCAGCTCGATTTCGGATGGCAGGACCTCAGATGATGATATCTGTCGATTTGTGGATCTTATCGAAAAATATGCCGATATGACAGAAATAACGAAAGATATTGCCCATGAACTCATAGACCACATAGTAGTTTATAACAACATTCGTGGAAGAGGAATAAAAGGGAAAAGGATCGAAGTATTTTACCGTTTTGTCGGTAAAATGGAAGACCGTCTCAGAGAATGATCTGAGCCACCTCATAAAGCCCAAAATGGGGAAGGAGAAAATGGAGCATACTGATACGTTTGAGGGTTCAAATCCCGTATACTCCGGTCTGTATATTTATCTAAGATCATAGGGATACCTATGAAAGTAGAGTAAAGGCTAATAGAGCAGAATTTTGGAATATTTCAAGACAGTATAGGGAGGGTTACAATGCAGTATTCAAGCACCTGTGGAGAAAAAATATCGAGATTGGCTTTTGGAACAATGAGACTTCCGCTTAGGGATGATGGTAGCATTGATCAGAAACAGGTTAATAAGATGACTGATTATGCCATGGAGCATGGCGTGAATTATTACGATACTGCTTATCCTTACCACGAAGGTAAATCAGAGATTGCCATCGGAAAAGCTCTTGCCAAATATCCAAGAGAAAGCTTTAAGCTTGCTACGAAATTTCCGGGACATCAGTTCATGAAAAAATATGACTGTGATGGTATATTCAATGAACAGTTGGCAAAATGCGGTGTGGATCATTTTGATTTTTATCTGCTCCATAATATATATGAAAACAGCTTTTCAACATATAAGAATAGTGATTACGGTATTGTTGATTACTTTGTAAAACAAAAGGAACTCGGAAGGATAAAGCATCTTGGGTTCTCAACTCATGTCAGGACTGAGAATCTTGAAGAGGTGCTTGATTTTCTCGGAGACAGGATCGAATTCTGTCAGATCCAGCTTAATTACGTGGACTGGACGCTCCAGGATGCAAAAAGAAAGATAGAAATTCTTGGAAGCAGGGGAATACCGGTTATGGTAATGGAGCCCTTAAGGGGAGGAAAACTTACGGATCTTGGAAAAGAGAATAATGCGCGACTTAAGGCCGCAAGGGCAGATGAATCGATCGCATCCTGGTCATTCAGATGGCTTATGCGTATACCGGAAGTGGCAACGGTATTAAGCGGTATGTCAAGCCTTGAACAGATGGAGGATAATATAAAGACCTTCAGTGAGGGAAGTGCTCTGAGAGAAGAGGAATGGAATATGATGCTGGATATCGCGGATACTCTGAAAAAAGGGGTTCCCTGTACGGCATGCGGATACTGCTGTTCCGGCTGCCCGATGGGACTGGATATTCCGATGCTTTTGGCAGGATATAACGATATGAAATTTGCATCGGCTATGACGGTAAAAATGCAGATGGATGGAACGCCTGCCGAAAAATGGCCGGATAAATGTATCGGATGCGGAGCCTGTGCCTCTGTTTGTCCTCAGCATATAGACATTCCGGAGGTACTTAATGAATACAATGAGATGCTTCGCACCGGACCGACGTGGGCAGAAATGTGCCGACAGCGGGAAGAAGCCGCAGAAAAAATGAGGAAACATAATCAGAGGTAATAATTAAATGAATAAGATATGGGAAATACTGCACAAACCGGATACAGTTGTGTTCTTTGATATAGACGGAACGCTGACAAGCTATTGTTATGGCGAATACCACGCTCATCATGAGCTTGACTATACTCCGCAGTTTAGGGATGTTAATATCTACGCTGACTGCAAGCGAATAAAGCCATTATATGACTACATAAGCGGTCATGACTTAGACAGGATCTTCTGCATTTCAAGAGAGCCACACGGACATGAAGATTGGAAGTCTGATATGGTTGAACGTCTTTACGGGATCCCTGTGTCGCATTGTTTCTATACTCTTGAGGCAAAGGAAAAGCCTCAGATAGTCATCCGAACGGTAAAAGAACTTTTCCCGGGTATCGATCCCAGATCGGTCGTCCTTGTAGACGATAATGATGATACTTTGGGAATGTATATGTTAGAAACACCGTTCTGTACAGCACATCCGATGATCTTTATAGAGAATGACCCTTTGGGACGGGGTTAGGGGTTCAAAATCGACCCTTATGCAGTATAAACTATGAAATTAGAATGTTGGTAAGAAAATATGAGAATAGAGCATATTGCAATGCTTGTAAATGATTTGGATAAAGCAAAGGATTTTTTTGTGACGTTTCTTGGTGGAGTATCTAACAATGTGTAAGACATTGAGTTACGTATCAACGTAGCCAATGCAGTAGTGGTTGAAGCAGGAAGCTCCGACTTCTATAAGTCGGAGTAGTTCACGTTATTTGTGTAGAGATCGATATCAGAACAGAGGATATGGTCGAAAAGCGCTTGAATTAAAAATACGCAAAGGCAAACAAATGTTTGCTAGGGTTATGATTTATGGATGATTACAACAGAGGTTCCCATTCCGTAAAAAAGAGAATTCAAAGTATGCTTAACCTCGATGATGAATATATGATTAATTTTGGAGATTGGCATGGGCATTACTATCCGGATGTAATACAGGATATGAAAGAATTCCGTCAGGTACTGGAGGATATTTTGGACAACA
>JAILNV010000283.1 GCA_024691125.1 Lachnospiraceae bacterium
AGTATCTTCGGCATTATCTGTATGAGGTGAAGGGTAAGCAGGGGGCCAAATGGCTTATTCTGGTGACACTGTTTTTCTTTGCATGGGGATATAATATCATAGCCTGGTACAGGAGCAGGTGCGCTCTTTTGGGGCTGATCACCTTCGCTTTACTGATGCTTATTCCGATAAAGGTATGGAAGAATAAGGTTTTCTATCTTATTGTAACCTTAGCTACAACCATAGGTTCCGTTCTCTTTACCCTCCTGTATGTGTGGCTTGGCTACATGAAGGATATCTTCAGTATACGGATCTTTTACAAGGATATCATATCGGGAAGGGAGGAGATATGGTCGGAGCTGTGGGGTGCCTTTATAAAGCAGCCGGTCACCGGTATCGGCTCATCCTATGAAATTCAGCTTGACTGGCTTAACGGTCTCTTTGAAGTTCACAACGGACTGCTGGATATTCTCATAGTTCACGGGATCGCGGTGTTTACTGTCACTATCGTGTTTCTTATCAAGCGCTTTCTGGACCTTCATGAGTCGGCCTGTTCATCGCATCTTAATAAGTGCGCCATGGCGGGAGTATTTGCCATGATGCTGCCCGCATTTATGGAGAATTACATTATCGTCCCGCCCTATTCTCTGATCTTTCTTATCCTTATATGTCTGGTGAAGCCTACTTCTTAAGCCTCTGTATCATGTCATAGATCGCCTGCGCGCTGTTGAAGTTATCGGGTATGATCTCTTTTGCAGGTATCTCAACATCATATTCTTCGTCAATGACACTTATGATCTGGATAATGTCGAATGAAGTCAATATCTTGCCGTCGATCAGGTCGGTACAGCTCTCAAAATCAACATCATCCCGTACATCCTTAAGTAATTCCAGTAATTCTTCCATATTGCATATCCCTTCTGTTCTGTTATTTTAATTCCAAAGCTGCTTTAAGAATTAAGCCTCCATGTTTCGGTAACATCTCTTGCCTTTGTTATTATACCATCCCTACGTATCAAAACAACAGGCATATCTCTGCTGAGAAACAGATTCAAGCCTTCGGTTATGGAATAAGCACCGATATTACAGAAAACCAGTACATCACCCAACCCGGGTTCCCTGCCCGTGTATCTTCTTGCGATAACATCGTTGGTAGTACATAAAGAACCGCATAAAGTTATGGTTTCCGAAGGTTCGTAAGTGCTGTCCGGCTTTTCGTCAGGATCATCCTGAAGTGCTATTATGACCGGCGTCTTTAACCCCATCATCTGTCCTGGATAATTCACATGGTTTATCCCTCCGTCAAGAATGACCCAGGTATTGTTATACGATCTTTTGACATCACAGACCCTGCTTAAGTAATATCCGCAGCTGCTTGCGATAAACCTTCCCATTTCAACGGTAATGCTGCAGCCGTCTGCCGCCTCCTTCAGATCAGCTGCCAGTTCCTTAACAGGCCTTAAGGTATCCGAAAAATCATCACCTTCAAAATAGGGGCAGGCAAGACCGGGACCGTATTCAAACCACAAAAGCGGAAGGCCGTACTTTTCACGAAGCCCTGCAAATACTTCCTTAAGCATAACAAGTTCTTCTCTCTGGTGCTTAAGTTTTGTCCTCTGCGTTCCGGCAAAATAATGCAGGCCTTCTATGATAACGAGCCGGTCATCCCTGTTTGCTTCAAGTATATGTTCAATATCCTCAAGCGACATACCGAACTGGCTCTTGGATGAGAGACGCAGTATTACCCTGACCTTGGTATTTAACTTCCTTGAAACACTGCTTATCAGCTCGTAGTGTCTTATGGATTCCGCAGTAAGTATTGAAGCTCCATACTCAACGGCTTCAGTTATATCTGTTTCTTCCTTGTGGACTCCCGAGTAAATGATCATTTCAGGAGGAACCTTATATGACTTGCATATCTTAAGCTCACCGGGAGAGCAGACCTCAAGCATATCAATGACATCGATAAGCGAGGGGATCAGAAACGGATTGGCCTTTATTGAATAGCATAATCCGATCCGGTTACTGCCGTCATTAAGTATTTCCTTTATCCCTTTTACCCTCTCTCTTAACTCATCTGCATCAAACAGAAAAGAAGGGGTACCGTATTCATCGGCGATATTCTTTAATTCATTATTTTTCAACATATCTCACCCGTCTGTTATATAAAATATTATTGTCTAACATTATAGCATATAAAAGTCACATAAG
>JAILNV010000033.1 GCA_024691125.1 Lachnospiraceae bacterium
TGAACTCCTTAAGTTCATGGAAGACAATTGGGACAGAGCCAATATGTCTGAATTCGGAACAACCAGAAAGAGTAATGGAGATATTGAATATGTTGTGCTTCCGGCAACCGAGAATTGGGACATCATCATTTATCCCAAGGCAGCCGGAGGACTGTTTAACAAAGAGAATAAGATCGTTTTATGTGCTGCCAGATCTTTGCATGTTATAGATCCTGATAAAGTGGATTACAGCAAATACTTCAAAAGACACAAAGGTATGTTTGATAAGATCCAGGATTCCAAGGAGGCCATCGACCTTAACAAGGAAATGCAGGGACCTTGCGAAGATGCTCTTCTTGATTACACGAAATGCCTGACAGGGCTGCTTAAATCGGCAGGCTATACCAAGTAGGATCAGGGGACCAGGGGACCTCCCAGCCTCATATTTGTGTGTTGCAAAGGCCGCCCAATGTGATATAATAAAGCATGTACACTATGGTATAGGAGGAGATCCATATGAGATCATTAAAGCGTCGGATAGCAGTTATTCTTACAATAGTACTTACCCTTACATCGGTTCCGTATACGGGATTGCCGGTCAATGCTGCACCCCTGCGCGAAGACGGGGCGGATATTTTATTGACAGGATCGGAATCCCTTACAGATGAGACAATTGTTTCGGAGGGGATCGATCTCGCGCAGCCTGACCGGGTTATCGAACCTGAAACTTCGGATAATGCCGGCGATATGAGTGATAAAGCAAACACTCCCGAATACGAGGAGGGTTCCGTTATTGTATGTGTCAGTACCGGTAAGGATCACCCGTCGGTAACCGGTGACGAAATCCCAAATGACAGGGCCACCGTGACAGATTCCCTGCTTGATTCTGCCGAGGATCTTATGGATGTAACGGAGGCGGTGAAGGAATCGGAGGAATCTGCTGATGCGGGCGATAATTCCGGTGATAAAAACGGTGCGGAAGGTGGTATATCAAACGATAAGGCCGCTGAAGATGGAGAATACACACTTAAATATATACACTCCGACAGTTACAGCACACAGCAGATGATAGAAATGCTTGAGGCTGATCCGGATGTATTGTTTGCAGAGCCTGACTATATCTACCATGGGACGGAGGATGAGCTTCTTGTAGAAGAAACGATCCGGGATGAAACCCGGGCTGTGAAAGGAATATCTGAAATATCGCACAGGGGTGATGAAGAAGATATCTCTGAAATATCAGACATGGATAATGAAGATAAAATATCTGAAACACCAAGCGTGGATAATGAAGATAAAAAATCTGAAATACCGGGCGCGGATAATGAAGATAAAATGTCTGAAAATAGTGACGCGTATGATGAAGAAGATATAAGAAATATATCCCTTGGGGGAACAGATGAAGAAGTTAAAGAAGAATTGACCCGAGATATGAGTGAAGGTTTAAAACCCGACCGCACGGGAAGACAGTATGCTTATCTTAACGGACCGGGAGGGATGGACGTTCCTTATTGGAATAATGAAAGCCACAGGAATGCGGAAGATACGGTGGTAGCTGTTCTGGATTCAGGCGTTGATTATGAGCATGAAGACCTTAAAGATGTCATGTGGGATGAAGGGCTTCTCTATCCCGAACTTACGAAGCTTGGTGGAGGAAGGTACGGCTATAATGCCATAAAAGAAGACAGTAAAGGAAAGGCATATAGGTCTAACGATCCAATGGATGATCAATCACACGGAACTCATTGCGCCGGTTCTGTGGGAGCTCCATGGAACGGATACGGTGTAAGCGGCACGGCCAACGGCACAAGGATCATGGCCGTAAAGGCCGGAAATGATAAGGGTGGTTTTGCGTCATCAGATATACTGAAAGCATTCAACTATATTAAGACCGCGAAGGAAGCCGGCGTCAATGTGGTTGCGGTCAATAATTCGTGGGGAGGACCTGCCTATGCTAATGCATTTAACTTTGCAGTACGGGAGCTGAACCTTGATAATGTCATATGCTGCTTTGCCTCAGGCAATGAGAGCATAGACATAGACTATACATATAAAACTGTATCCTATATGCGGGAAAATGATGGATTGATCTGCGTAAATTCCAATGACGTCAGAGGCTCTAAGAGTACCTTTTCCAACTATGGAGTAAGGTCTGCGGATGTAAGCGCACCCGGAACCGCTATAATGTCGACGGTTCCCACGGGGTTGGGGAAACCTGACCCATTAACCTCTGCTCCCGTAATTGACAGTAACGGACATGAAGTGAAGGATGATTTCGGGGATGATACTACATATTTTTCATATGGATCCATGGGCGGATCAAACGTAAGCTTTGCACAGGATGACGGGAAGAGAGTACTTAAGATAAACAATATGAGTAATAAAGAATATATCCTTACGCTCTCCGGTAATTCTCTTGGCAGCAAGCCGGAGTATTTTGCTCTGTCCGCAAGATATGATAAAGACGTAGAGCTGGCTCTGTTTGTATGTGTTCGTACAAGGGACGGTAAGTATAAGGAATGCGTTCCGACCAAGTATCTGACGGATTTCTATAGCTTCGATAACGTATACAGACTTCCCGATGATATGGATCTTGACCATCCGGTATTCCAAATATTTGCTTTTTTCAAGTACGGGACTGTGTCGGCAACAGATGCCCTGTATATAAACGGAATTTCACTTACAAATGAGCGCACAAACTATGGCTATATGAGTGGAACATCCATGGCAACACCGGCCGTTACAGGAGAAGTGGCGGTAATTGCATCAAGGTGGCCCAATGATTCTGCAGGGAGGCGTGCAGCCAGAGTAATTGCAAGCACGACTCTCCGGGATGCGCTTAGAAACACCAGCCGGACCGGCGGCGTTGCAAACCTCCGCAAGGCTCTTGCCTGTGATTATTCACCTGTTGTAAATAAGGCATGGATCGATGAGGAGGGCCTGCTTAACCTTTCGGGCTACTTCTTCGGACCGGAGGAGGGCAGAGTTGCCATTAATTCATCAGGAGCTGACATAGAAGGCTGTACGGTCAGGGAATGGAAGGGACTTGGCCGCGATGAATGGGATGATGACGGTAAGAACGATGAAGATATAATAAAGCTGGATCCGGGAACAAATGAGGTCCCTGTAGATGAGATCAAAGTCACTGTCAGCGCAAATAGCGGCAGGTCCGGCTCAAGGTGGCTTACAGTCGGCGGCACAGATAGAGCCTCCTTAAATAATACCTTCTACAGCAGGCTGCCCGTTCCTTCACCGGATGACGGGAAGCTTTATGAGGGTTTTGAGCGAATGCTTCCCGGTTCGGGCGCTGCTCTGGACGGATCCATATATTACACGGGATATAAGATTGATTCAGAGGATGAAACATATTGCACATGGAAATACACCCTGTCCGCAGATGGGATAACATCCGGGTGGACTGAGACCGATCAAAGTTTAAAAATCAGCAATGTGTCAAATATCTGTGCGTACAACGGAATGCTCATCTACATGGATGGAGACACCCCGTCTATCAGGATGTATTCTCCGAAGGATAACATGATCTACAATACCGAACTGTCTGTTCCGTCTTTTGCCGGCACCTCGAGAAAAGATGTAAGGTTCGTCAACGCAGGGAATGAACTGTATCTTTTGCTGACCCTGCAGACCTATGACGATGATAAGAAGGAATATGTAGACAACAGAACAGAACTCTACCGGCTTGACTTGGCGAAAAAGGAACTGCTGCACCTGTATACACTTAAGTCTGTGCAGAACTCATCTGCCATCAGCGCAGTTAAGGATGATAAAGGAAAAGTCACCCTTATCTCTCTTAACAAAAAAGACGAAAGTCATATAGAAAGAGAAAAGATTACAATTAACGAGGATCTTGTATCGTCCAATGCTGTAACGATAGAGCTTCCCGGTGGAGCCACCTTCGACGAACAGGCTCTTGCGGGTGCCAATACCCAATACGGCATAGTTTTTACAGGCCCCTGTGACCATTCGGACAATACGGATAACTTCCTCTATAACCCGGGGGATGATTCAATAGTAAAGTTACGTAAGCAGATAGCACCTAACCGTCCGGCCAGAACAATTGTGACTGAATATAAGGGTAGCACTTACTTTTTGGGCATTAATATGTATGAGCAGAGCGGCTCGGTCTTTGCGAAAGCCGATAATGATGAATTCAGGAGAGGGTCAGAGCATAAGGAGCCCCTTCATTATTACGGCGACGACAAGACCGGAGAGATCAATGACATACAGGGGATCGTTTACCTTGAAGCACCAAATAACGGTAAGGTTCCCATTGGAAAGAGTATAAAGATCACACCTAAAATAATGGAAAAAGACGGTAGGCAGATAACTTATATCTGGTTCATTGAAGATGCCATGATCGCGACTGTGGATCAGTCGGGCAGGGTGACAGGTAAGGCAGGCGGCAGTACTCTTATCGGTGTCATGGGACGGGACAGTGCAGGAAATGTTTACAAAGGCGTGTACAAAGTTACTGTATATTCTCCGACAACCGGTATTAAACTCAGCTCTAAGAAGCTTACAGTAAAGGGTGGAAGTAAGTTTGACCTGAGCGCGGTACTGACACCGGTGAATGCATTCAGAGAGGGTGTGGAATGGATTGTTTCCACTCCGGCCTCATATCCCGGGGTCATTGAAAAAACACATGAATCTTCCACTTCCGAAGTATACTCTGCAACCTTTAAAACACAGGAAGTCGGTGAGGATGTGCAGGTTAAGGTAACAGCCAGAGCTGTTGACGGAAGCAATAAATCGGCAACCTGCCTTGTTACTATTGCAGGGCCTGCGCCGGAACCCCCGGAAATTAAAGTACCCGTCAAGTCAGCGGCCCTCTCGGACACCGGTACCATAAGCCTTGGAGCGGGCATGGAGCATGAAATAAGCCTTGTACGTATAAGCCCTGCGGAATGCAGCGGATACTCCGTTGAATGGAAGAGCAGCAGCGATGCCGTTACGGTATCAGGCAATAAAGCAGATAATTCCCGGGCTGTGGTAAGAGCCTGCAGGAAGGGAACGGCTAAGATAACTGCAGTTATTACCAATACAGCTCCGGGCGGTAAGAAAACCCTAACCATCAAGGGCCTGACTGTTAAGGTTGAATCCTCCCCGTTATCCGGTAATGAGATCAGGATATTCAATAAGAAAGAAGACATAACGGGAAGTGTAAGTGGGAACAGGCTGGAAGTCCGTAAGAGCCTCTCGCTGAAATCGTCCGTTTATTTGGACAGTGTTCCTGTGAGATCAAACAAAGCAAAGGTTCTGTGGTCAAGCTCGGATCCTTCCGTGGCTACGGTAACCAACGGAAAGGTGAAGGCATACAAAGAGGGTGAGGTCACATTTACGGCCATCCTGATGCCGGCAGAAGGCCAGGGAACAGAGAGCGTGAAAGCATCCTGCACATTCTATGTGTATAATCCGATCAGGGAACTTAAGCTGAGCACAAAAACTGTTCAGGGAGTCAGGGAAATACAAAAATATACGGATGTCTCTGTGCTGATAATGGCCAAGCATACAACGGCACCTAAAAGTAAGGATGATACAGTTCGAGAGAAGAAGACATATGCCTGGACAAGCTCCGATCCGAGTGTGGTGGAAATAGAAAAGGACGAGGATGACGAAGATTCGGATGAAGTATACGTTAGATGTAAAAAGACCGGTAAGGCAGTCATAACCTGTAAGGCACTTGATGGAAGCAAAAAGAGCGTTAAGTGTAATGTGACCGTATATGAAAGTGTCAGTGGAATAAAGATAACAGCCGGGAACCTTGGAACGGCAACGGTAGATACCTATAATGCCGAAGAGATAACAGTGAGAGGCCTTGGCATAAAGAAGACCTTCACGATATCACCGAATCTTGAGCCGGCAGATGCTTCTTTCAGGGAAGTCACATATGCAAGCTCCAACCCTGCGGCCGTTACCGTTAGCAAAAAGGGACAGGTTAAGCGTGTCGGTGAAGGCAGTGCGGATATTTACGTAACTTCGGTTGACGGCGGCTACACGGCAGTGTGCCATGTGACCAAGTGATTGCGGAGGGGACCAGGGGACGGTTCTCAGGTTCCCTCGATACAAACAAAGGGAACCTGAGAACCGTCCCCTGGTCCCCTCCCTCCCCCCCCCTGATTGTGTAAATTTACGAAATTTTCATATAATTGCATGAAATATTTGAAAAATTTACTATATTGACTTATTTATGGTTTAGTTTATAATCAGTCTTGTAAGCAAGGTCGCTTCGGAAATATTTCCGAGGCGATTTTTCTTTATAAAAATATATATTAAGAAAAAGACAATGGTGTCAGCTCAACAGAGTTGGCACCTTTTTCTTTATAAAACAAAAAAGGAGGAGCTAAAATGAGCAAAGAACAAAGGATACCTGAACTGTACGGGAGTCTTGTATTTAATGACAAGGTAATGCGTGACAAGCTTCCCAAGGATATTTACAAAGCATTGAGGAAGACGATAGAGAATAATACGCATCTCGAACTGGATGTAGCCAATTCGGTTGCAGTCGCAATGAAGGAGTGGGCAGTTGAGAACGGGGCAACACATTATACACACTGGTTTCAGCCGATGACAGGTTTCACCGCAGAGAAGCATGATTCCTTCATCACACCGGTAGGAAATGGCGAGGTTATCATGGATTTCTCCGGTAAGGAGCTGGTTAAGGGCGAGCCGGATGCTTCAAGCTTCCCTTCGGGAGGACTGAGGGCAACCTTCGAGGCAAGAGGTTATACGGCGTGGGATCCCACTTCACCTGCATTTATCAAGGACGGAACACTGTATATTCCCACAGCCTTCTGTTCATACACAGGTGAAGCGCTGGATAAGAAAACACCGCTGCTTAGATCGATGGATGCCCTGTCAAAGGAAGCTACAAGAGTGCTCAATAAGATAGGACAGACAGATGTTACGGGCGTATCCACTACTGTAGGACCCGAGCAGGAATACTTCCTTATCGAGAAGGAAGCATATAAGCAGCGTAAGGATCTGATCTTTACGGGAAGGACACTTCTGGGAGCAATGCCTCCCAAGGGACAGGAGATGGAGGATCACTACTTCGGAGCCATTAAGCCGAGAGTAGCCGCATACATGCATGACCTGGATCTTGAACTGTGGAAGCTGGGAATTCCCGCCAAGACCAAGCACAATGAAGTGGCACCCTGCCAGCATGAGCTTGCTCCGGTATTCGATACGACAAATATAGCGGTCGATCACAACCAGCTGACGATGGAAATAATGAAAAAAGTGGCTGAGAAGCATGACCTTGTATGTCTGCTCCATGAGAAGCCCTTCGCAGGCATTAATGGTTCCGGTAAGCATAACAACTGGTCAATGATCACCAATACAGGAGTGAACCTGCTTGATCCGGGCAAGACACCGGCTGACAATACCCAGTTCCTTATCTTCCTGGCAGCGATAATAGAAGCAGTGGATGAATATGCGGATCTTATGAGAGTATCCGTCGCAAGTCCCGGAAACGATCACAGACTGGGAGCCAACGAAGCACCTCCGGCAATCATTTCGATCTTCCTCGGAGAGGAGCTTGAGAAGGTAGTCGAATCTATTAAAAATGACACCTTCTTTGAAAAGAGCGGCACAACCAAGATGAACATCGGTACGACGGTGCTGCCTCATTTTACGAAGGATAACACTGACAGGAACAGGACTTCGCCGTTTGCCTTTACAGGCAACAAGTTCGAGTTCAGGTCGCTTGGATCTTCGTTATCCGTATCAGGGCCGAATGTGATCCTCAATACCGCGGTAGCGGAGGTATTGAGCAGATTCTATGAGAAGCTTAAGGACGTTCCGGATGATGGGATCGAGTCGGCGGTTCATGAGCTTGTAAAAGAGTCGATAACGGCTCATGAGAGAGTGATATTCAACGGAAACGGATATACAGACGAATGGGTTAAGGAAGCCGAAAAGAGAGGGCTTTATAACTTAAGATCCACACCGGATGCACTTCCCGCGTTCATAGCCGAAAAGAACAAGGCACTGTTTGAAAAGCATCATATTTTCACTGAGAGTGAGCTTGAATCAAGATATGAGATACTGCTTGAGAACTACTCCAAGACGATTCATATCGAGAGCCTTACGCTTAAGGATATGGTTCTTACGGAGTTCATGCCTGCAGTGGGTGAGTATGCGGATCAGCTGACAGCTTCGGTAACCGCGAAGACCTCACTTGATTCACATCTTGGCTGCAAGGCTGATATGAAGATGATCAGGATCTTAAGCGACGGATACGACAAGCTGTTCGATCTTGTGGGCAAGCTTTCCGAGGATACGGACAAGGCTGAGAGCATGGAGGATTCGCTGGCACAGGCTAAGTTCTATCATGATGAGATACTAAAGGATATGGAGCAGGTAAGAAGCCTGGCGGATTCGCTGGAAGTATACCTTCCCGACGGAGTGCTTCCGTATCCGAAGTATGAGGATATTCTGTTCTACGTGTAATTCCAGGGTCTAAATCCTGTCACCAGCACAAGCTTGCTTGATGGTGGTGACTAGGATTTGTGACCCGCCCCAACATGAGCAAGAAGTGATGCGAAGCAGCACAGGATTGCGAATGTTGAGAAGGATTACGAAAGTGCGAAGCACGCAGTAATCTGGGAATTAATCTAATGGCAAAGGCGTCAACTTGATCGGTTGGCGCCTTTGTCACTATATGAAATATCAAAAGACTACTTTAGATGACATGAAGAGAGGAGAAAGATTATGGAAGAAATGATGAGTATTTTGGATGGGAAAGTATTTGGCGTCTGGTTCCTTATAGGAGCGGCGCTGGTATTCTGGATGCAGGCAGGTTTCGCAATGTGTGAAGCCGGTTTCACCAGAGCGAAGAATTCAGGAAATATCATTATGAAGAACCTGATGGACTTCTGTATAGGTACAGTTATGTGGTTCATCTGCGGTGCGTCGATAATGCTCGGCGAGAACATGCTTGGCGGTTTCTCGGGACGTTTTACCTTTGATGTGTTTACGAACTTTGCAGACTTCGACTATTCATCCTTTGTATTTAACCTTGTGTTCTGTGCGACTACGGCAACGATCGTGTCGGGTTCGATGGCTGAGAGGACTAAGTTCTCCGCATACTGTGTGTATTCGGCAATAATATCGGCTATAATCTACCCTATCGAGGCACACTGGACCTGGGGCGGCGGCTTCCTGGCACAGTGGGGCTTCCACGATTACGCAGGCAGCAACTGTATTCATATGGTAGGCGGTATATGTGCTCTGATCGGTGCATGGATGTTAGGTCCCCGTATCGGTAAGTTCACAAAGGATAAAGATGGCAAGATCATTAAAGTCAATGCCTTTCCCGGTCACAACCTTGTAGTGGCTGCACTCGGTGTTTTCATCCTGTGGTTCGGCTGGTACGGCTTCAACGGTGCTGCCGCAACAGATATCCCGACACTTGGTTCGGTGTTCCTTACAACAACGGTGGCTCCGGCAGTGGCAACCGTAACCTGTATGATCTTTACATGGATCAAATACGGCAAACCTGATGTTTCGATGTGTCTGAACGCATCTCTCGCCGGTCTTGTAGCCATCACGGCACCGTGTGACGTTACCGACTGTGCAGGTGCTGCCATTATAGGTCTTGTAGGCGGCCTTCTGGTTGTATTCGGTGTATGGTTTACAGATAATGTAGTACACGTTGACGATCCCGTAGGTGCTGTTGCGGTACATATGATGAACGGTATCTGGGGTACGATAGCTGTAGGTCTTTTTGCAACATCTTCAGCTCCCGGCTTTGCTGTGGCTGGTATAGAGGAAGGACTCTTCTACGGCGGCGGTGTAAGTCAGCTCATCAAGCAGCTTGGGGGTATGTTTGTTACCATAGCATGGACTGTAGTTACGATAATAATAGCTTATTCTATAATTAAAAAGACTATTGGTCTGAGAGTATCCGAAGAAGAAGAGATCCAGGGTCTTGACAGTACGGAGCACGGACTTGATTCGGCTTATTCGGGCTTTGCGATCATGGATATAGCAAACACGATGACTATGGAAGTAAACGAGAATACAGACCTTGGTGTCGGCGAGTACGAAAAGGCAACGCCCGCGAAGATCAACGCTGCTGTACCTGTGGTAACACAGCCGTTCATCGATACCGGCATGAACAAAGTGGTTATCATTGCGAAGCTGTCAAGATACGATGTGCTTAAGAAGATGCTCAACGAAGCCGGCATAACAGGCATGACGGTGACTCAGGTCATGGGCTGCGGCGTCCAGAAGGGCGGCGGTGCGAAATACCGTGGAGTTGAGGTTGATGCTACCCTTACCCCGAAGGTTAAGGTTGAGGTTGTCATAGGTAATGTTCCGATCAAGGATGTTATCGACGCAGCCAAGAAAGCTCTCTATACCGGTCATATCGGCGACGGTAAGATCTTCGTATATCCTGTAGAGAAGGTCATAAAGATAAGAACAGGAGAGGAAGACTTGGAGGCTCTTAAGGATGTAGAGTAAAGCATTCAACAGAGATATTTCGCAGAATGATATTTTGTGAAAGAAATTTATGGAATGAATCCTTATAGAAATACGAGTATAACAGGAATATCGTCTGATGATAGTTCAGGGTTTGCCCCTCTACTATAAATCCTTTGTCCGGCGGCGCAGTGCTCCTTTCTGCGCCGCTATACTCAGTGTATAGACCGTACAGGATAAGTTTGAAACTGAATCTATGAATTGAAATATTCCAGGGAGAATGAACATGACAGATAAACCAAGAGAGGAATGCGGGGTATTCGGTATCTTTGACAAGGAGAGGATAAATGTTGCCCGTAAAATATATTACGGGCTCAATGCTCTTCAGCACAGAGGGCAGGAATCGGCAGGAATCGCTGTATGCGACACCTACGGTGCCAAAGGAAACATTAATACACATAAGGGAATGGGACTCGTAAGCGAGGTCTTCCATGAAGATGTTTTGAGTGCGCTGACCGGAAATATCGGCATAGGGCATGTCAGATACTCAACGACGGGAGCAAGCAATATCCAGAATGCCCAGCCGTTCTATCTCAAGTATCTGAAGGGAACCCTCGCTCTTGTGCATAACGGGAATATAAGAAACGCAGCCCTGATCCGCAGGCATCTTGAACAGGAAGGATCGACCTTCCAGGGCACCTCCGACTCAGAGGTGATAGCCACAAGAATAGTAAAGGAAAGACTGCGGACTGCCTCCATAGAAGAGGCTGTGATGAATGTGTCCCGTGAGCTTAAGGGCGGATATGCGATAATAGTCATGAGCCCCAAAAAGCTCGTGGGAATAAGAGACCCGCTGGGACTTAAGCCTATGTGCCTCGGAAAGCTTGATACCGGATATGTTCTTGCCTCGGAAAGCGCCGCTCTTAATGCAGTCGGAGCCGAATATGTGCGTGATATTGAACCCGGTGAGGTGATCACGGTAACCGAATACTCAATAACATCCGATACATCGCTTGTCCGGAAAACGAAGGCCCACTGTATCTTTGAATATATTTATTTTGCAAGGCTCGATTCGTGTATCGACGGTATAGAGGTATACAACGCAAGGATTAACGGAGGAAGGTCGCTCGCAAGGCATAATCCCGTTGAAGCAGATATAGTAACAGGTGTTCCCGAATCAGGCATCACCGCTGCCGTAGGCTATTCACTGGAATCCGGCATCCCTTTCAGGCCGGTATTTCACAAGAACAGCTATATAGGAAGAACCTTTATCAAGCCATCACAGGAAGAGCGGGAGATTGCGGTGGCACAGAAGCTCAGCATCTTAAAAAGTGTGGTTAAGGGAAAGAGGATAATCCTGATAGACGATTCAATAGTAAGGGGGACAACCATAAGAAAGCTTATCGAAATGCTTAAGAAGGCCGGTGCGGATGAGGTTCATGTGCGGATAAGCTCGCCTCCGTTTCTCTATCCCTGCTATTATGGAACGGATATCCCGACCGGCAACCAGCTTATCGCCGACTCCTTTTCGAAGGAAGAGATAAGGGACATGATAGGAGCGGATTCGCTTGAGTACATGAAGATAGATGATTTCAAAGACATGGTGGGGGATCTGCCTATCTGCCGGGCATGCTTTAACGGAGAATATCCGGACTGACAGGGCTGTATGATCAACTGAGGTTATGCATGTCTTTGATTCAGGAGTCATAACTATATTTTTTAATTCTAAAATATGTTATAATGATAACTGCCTGGGACGGTACATTTGTGTTCAGATGTGACATCGCGACTCCCGGGTAGTTATCTTTTATTTAAAGGAGCATGTATGAGCAGACAGAGCCTTGATGAACACTTATCGCTTAAAGGAGCATTGGCGTTTTCGATCGGAACCAGCGTCGGATGGGGATCGCTGGTTGTAACCTGTAATACATATCTTGCCAAGGCGGGTCCTCTCGGAAGCGTGCTGGGTCTTATCTGCGGTGCAGCCGTAATGCTCATAATAAGCCGTAATTATGCTGTTTTAATGCGTACCTTTCCGGAAGCCGGAGGCGCATATGCTTATTCCCGCGATGTTTTCGGGTTCGACTACGGATTCCTGACCGCGTGGTTCCTTGCAATGACCTATCTTGCCATCCTCTGGGGCAACGCAACGTCACTTCCTCTGTTCGCAAGGATCTTCATGGGAGATGTTTTCAAAAAAGGCAGGCTGTATACCCTGTTCGGATATGATGTATATATGGGTGAAGCACTGCTGTCCATATTTTCACTGCTTCTTATAGGCTGTCTCATTATACGCCTTAAACGGGCCATTAATCTTGCGATGATCATCATGGCTGCCACCTTCACCTTCGGTATAGCCGCCTGTTTTCTGGCGGCAGCCTTCGGCAGGAATGTAACATCCGCACCTTTGCTGCTGAATGACACGTCCGCCATATACCAGATACTGGGAATAGCTGTCATATCTCCCTGGGCCTTTATAGGATTCGAGAATATTTCACATGCGACCGAGGAAATGTCTTTTGACAGGAAGAAGATATCCGGTCTTTTGATCGTCTCCATAATAGTAACAACAGTTATATATATAATGGTGACTCTTCTTTCGGTAACGGCATATCCCGAAAGATATGGGAGCTGGGTTGAATATATAAATGACATAGGCAGCCTTTCGGGGCTTGAAGCACTTCCTCCTTTTTATGCTGCTCATGCCTATCTGGGGGCTGCGGGCGTGGATATTCTTATTCTTGCCCTGCTTTCTCTTGTAATAACCAGTCTGATAGGTAATATGTATGCTTTAAGCAGGCTGTTTTATTCAATGGCCAGGGATCATATACTTCCCGTACGGATGGCTGAACTTAATCATAACAATATCCCTGCTAATGCGATAAAATTCGTTGTACTGTTCTCAATACTCATTCCGTTTACCGGCAGAACCGCCATAGGATGGATACTGGATGTTACGACAATAGGAGCGACTCTGGTATATGCTGTGGTTTCCGCTGCCGCCATGAAGGTCTGCCACGAAAATGAGGATAAGAAGGGCAGATGTCTGGGTCTTGCCGGTCTTGTCTTTATGATCCTCTTCGGAGCCTATTTCATGATCCCCAATTTTGTCTCGGAGACTACGGTCGCCAAGGAATCCTTCCTTCTCTTTATCGCGTGGAGCGTGCTTGGTTTCGTATCCTTCAGACTGGTGCTTAGGAAGGATAATGAGAGACGGTTCGGATCGTCGGTTGTTGTATGGATAGTCCTTCTGAGTCTTGTTCTGTTCGTATCCTTCGTATGGATGAGGCAGACAATGCTGTCGTCGGATGCGAAGATAAAGACAGAAGTAAGGGATTATTACGAAACAGGCGAGATGAAGGAGGACGATGAAGACAGGGTGGAATTTGTTGAGAACAGGCTTGATGAGCAGGGCAGGGAGACGACCCGCACAATGCTTATTGCCATGGGTATGTTCGGCTTTGTTCTCCTGATTATGCTGACCAATCACAGGTATATGAGCAGGAGGTCCATGGAGAGCGAGCTTCGGGCCAACACGGATACAATGACCGGTCTTAAGAACAAGCATGCCTTCATCGAAAGGGAGAAGGAGCTTGACGCTCATATAAGGGATGGTCTTGTAAAGGATTTTGCGCTGGTTGTCTGCGACGTTAACGGGCTTAAGCAGATAAACGATACCCTGGGGCATAAGGCCGGCGATGAATGGATTATAAACGCCGGTAAAATGATAGGAGAGATATTCCAGCACAGTCCTGTCTTCAGGATAGGCGGAGACGAGTTCGCAGCCATTCTGACCGGCCGTGATTATAATATGCGCAGTGAGCTGATGAGACTGCTTCACGATCATTCGGTAGACCACATTGAGAATGGCGGGGTTGTGGTATCGGGAGGTATTTCAGATTTCATTCACGGAGAGGATGAGGATTTACATACTGTTTTTGTAAGAGCCGATGAACTGATGTATGAAGAGAAGATGCTCCTTAAGAACCTCGGTGCTTCTTCCAGAGATGAGGCAGACGCAGCCGAAGACGATGGTGAAAACGAGGATTCTCTGGAGCTGATGAACAGTCTGATGGAGGAAAAAACGATCATCGACCTTCGGAGAAGCGTTCTCTTAGTCGATGACGAGATGATAAACCGCGAGATCCTCGGAAATTCACTGAGGTCAGGGTATGATATACTGTATGCCCTGGACGGAATAGAAGCCCTGGAGCAGATAAGAGAGCATGGGGACAATCTGGCTCTTATCATGATGGATCTTATAATGCCGAGAATGAACGGTGTGGAGCTTATAGGCAGGATTAAGGAGGATCCCGCTCTTAAAAATATCCCTTTTATCGTACTTACTACGGATCAGAAGGCAGAGGTCGAATGCCTGCAGCTGGGAGCTGCTGATTTTATCCCCAAGCCGTATCCTGCAGCGGAGATAATAAGGGCAAGGGTGGATAAGTGCATCGAGCTCTCGGAGGGAAGGAGTATCATCCATTCGACGGAGAGGGACGGTCTTACCAACCTGTTTAACATTGATTATTTCATAAGATATGTGCACCTCTTCGATCACCATTATCCGGATACAGCGATGGACGCCGTCGTGGTGGATGTCAACCGCTTTCATATGATCAATGAACGCTACGGGAAGGATTACGGAGACAAAATACTTAAGAACATAGGTGAAAATGTAAGAGAGCTGGTCAGACAGCTTAAGGGTGTCGGCTGCCGTCAGGGCGCAGATACGTTCCTTATCTATGTCCCTCACCGGGATGACTATAACGGAGTGCTTGAAGTGCTGTCCGAAGGTCTGGGACACATAGATGAGACCGAGGACAATGACAGGAATGTAACCTTAAGGCTCGGTATTTACTATGATGCCGACAAGACCATTGATATTGAGCGCAGGTTCGACAGGGCCAAGATGGCTGCGGACAATATAAGAGGTAATTACGCCGCTTCGATCGGCGAATACGATTCGGGAATGCATGAGGATATCCTCTTTAAGGAAAGGCTCCTCGAGGATTTCAAGAATTCACTTGGTGATATGCAGTTCACCACCTTCTTCCAGCCGAAATTCGATATAAGGCCGGATGTTCCCCTGCTTAAGAGCGCTGAGGCGCTTGTTCGATGGGATCATCCCGAATTCGGAATCATAAGCCCCGGGCTGTTCATCCCGTTGCTTGAAGAGCATGGTCTTATCTTTGAGCTGGATCATTATGTGTGGGATGAAACGGCTGCCTATATCCGGTACTGCAAGGATACGTTTGGCTTCTCCGTGCCTGTTTCGGTAAATGTATCGAGAATAGATATGTTAAGGAGCGATCTTAAGGAGGTCTTTGACAGGCTGCTTCACAAATATGATCTTACGCCTGCCGATCTGCTGCTTGAGATTACCGAGTCGGCTTATACGGGGGATTCGGATCAGGTTATTACAATGGTTAACAGGTTCAGGGATGCAGGCTTTGGTATAGAAATGGATGATTTCGGAACGGGATATTCATCACTGGGAATGCTTTCGAAGCTCCCCATAGACGCGCTTAAGATGGATATGTCCTTTGTACATAACGCCTTCAGTGAGAACAGGGATATGAGGATGATCGAGCTTATCATCGATATAGCGGAGCATCTTAAGGTTCCCGTTATAGCGGAGGGTGTGGAGACAGAGGAACAGTATCTTACACTTAAGGAAATGGGCTGCGATATCATACAGGGATATTATTTCTCCAAGCCTGTTACGAAAGAAGAGTTCAGCAGATTTGTTATAGACAGGAGTAAAGTGAATGACTGATATTCTGGATAAAATAGACAGCGTTATGTACTATCCCATACTTATTATTGTAATGGCGCTGGCGGGTATTTATTTTACAGTGCTGACAAAGGGGGTTCAGATACGTCTGTTTGCCGAATCTGTACGTCTGCTTAAAGAACCTGCTGAGGATAAGAAGAATATTTCATCCTTGCAGGCAATGCTGGTTTCCACAGCATCCCGCGTAGGCACCGGGAATATAGTAGGGGTATCAACAGCCATATGCCTCGGAGGCCCGGGAGCCTGTTTCTGGATGTGGATCATGTGTATAATCGGCGCATCATCTGCCTTCATTGAAAGTACGCTCGCTCAGGTTTACAAAAAAAAGAACTATTACGGAGGGTCATACGGAGGCCCCGCATATTATATTGAGCGGGCACTTCATGCACCGTTTCTTTCCAGGCTTTTCTGTATCTTTCTCATTGCCACCTATGCAGTGGGATTTAATCTCCTGTGTTCCTATAATCTTCAGTCAACCTTTGAAGTATATTCGTTCTATAATCCGGATATAACTCCTGTTATTATAGGCTGCATACTTGCAGCTTTTACAGGATACTGCCTGCTTGGAGGCGGACGACGCATAGTGCGTCTTACAGGTCTTATAGTTCCTTTTATGGGAATTTCATATGTTATTATTTCCCTTATAGTAATTCTTTTTAATATAAAATCGGTACCGGCCATGTTCGTCATGATCTTTACCGATGCATTTGATTTTAAGTCCATTTTGGGCGGTGTTGCAGGATCTTGTATGGTTTATGGTATCAAGCGTGGCCTTTATTCCAATGAAGCCGGAGTGGGTTCGGCTCCCAATGCTTCCGCAACTGCCAGGGTATCGCATCCTGCCAAGCAGGGACTGGTACAGACTCTGTCAGTATATATCGACACGCTGCTGTTATGTACGGCCACGGCTCTTATGTGTCTTTCAAGCGGGGTAGAACGAAGCGAAGCCGTATCGGGAGCACCTTATGTACAGAACGCCATATCAACCGTATTCGGAAAGGCAGGTCCTGTATTCATTACTCTGGCAATGATCCTGTTTGCGTTTACCACATTACTCGGAAACCTCTATTATGTAGAGAATGCCCTGGTTTATCTGAATCATAAAAAAATCCCATCCAAACAGTTTATACGGTATTTCTATATAGGCTGTTCGATGGTTGTGCTGATAGGAGCGGTCATCCCCATGAATGCGGCCTGGGCGCTTGCAGATATAACCATGGGTGGCATGACGCTTATCAATCTGCCGTCATGTATGATCCTGGGCAAGGTAGCCATCGATACACTTAAGGATTATGAACGTCAGAGAAAGGAAGGTAAATCCCCTGTATTTTACGCCAAAAATATCGGTCTGGCTGAGGATGAACTGGATTTCTGGAAGTGATCCCGGCCATGATATAAAGATGTTTCGACGGTTCATAAAGGATAGTGGGGACGGCACTTATATTTCGATCAGCAAATGAAAATACATAAGATAGAATGGTTTGACGAATTTGAATGTATCGGAGGGGAATGTCCGCAGACATGCTGCAAGGGTTGGCTTATTCCGCTTGATGAAGAAGATCTGCTTAGGTACAGGAAAGAAAGAGGCAGGCTTACACTGAGCCTTTTTACCGCAACGGCAGGATTTACAAGGAATAGGATCAACCTGTGCTCGGGAAAATGCCGGTTCCATACGAGAGATGGTCTGTGCCGGCTTCAGCTTAAAAAGGGACATGACTTCATTCCCTGGGCATGCAGGAGCTTTCCGCGGTTCTATCGTAATTACGGGGAGTTCGAAGAGAGATACCTTGACCTTTCCTGCATAGCTGCAGCACGGATTTTTGTCCGGAATATGGGAAGTATGAGAATTATTTCGGAAGCTGCAACCGCCCCTGAGACTAAACCCTGTACCACCAATGATGATATGGCGTATCTTAATACGTTGCTTAAAATGCGTGAAGATATTATAAGAACGGTATTAGCTGTGTATTCAGAAGACGTTACAGAGAATAACAGTGTTCTGACGACAGTTTTTTCATATGTCTGTCATATTCAGGATCTATATGCCGGGGGCTGTGAGGAAATCCAAATACCTGCTTTTCATGACTATTGCAGCCAGTGGGATAAACCTGCATGCAAACCACAGACTGATACCTCTTCATCCGGTAAAAGCTCTGTTTTCCCGCTCAGGGTTAATATGATGAGCTGCCTGACGGAAACGATCAAATATTATTTTGGTCAGAAAAAGACAGGCACCGCATTATATGGTTTGCTTTCGGATGCTCAGGATATCCTCGCGGATTACAGAAGAAAAGATGTGGATATTGCTGTTAAGATAAACGAAATCTTAGCCTCAGGTACACCGCTGTCCATGCTGCCGGGCGCATATCTGTCCTATTATATGTATCAATACTTCCTGGATGCATATGAAACTTACAGCTTACGCAGGATAACCGCGCTTGGGATCATCCATACCAATATGATCCTCTTTCTTATACTTGTCCTGTCCGAGAAAAGGACAGCTAAATCAAACAAAACAGCGGCATCGGAAAAAGCCATGGAAGTGACAGGAGAGAGCATGACGGAGGGAAGGAAGACAGCAGATATTTCCATGGAAGATATCGCGTACATTATTGCACTGTATAACCGTAAGGCATATTTTAACGAAACCATACAGAACAACCTGTATAAAATATTTGAAGAAATGACATAAACGTATATCAGGATGTTGTTAAGGAGATATCAGGTACGTTATACTATGACTCATGGTCAAAATTATATTCTTCGTGGAGGACATTACATTGTTAATTAAAGCAAGGCAGACAGAAGATGCTGCCAATGATTCAAGGGAAAAAATCATAATAAGAACAAGCATCATAGGTATCGCGGCGAATGTGCTTCTTGCAGGATTCAAGGCTGTGATAGGTCTTATGAGCCATTCGATAGCAATAGTTATGGATGCTGTAAACAATATTTCCGAC
Organism: Lachnospiraceae bacterium; assembly: GCA_024691125.1. Classification (GTDB taxonomy): domain Bacteria; phylum Bacillota; class Clostridia; order Lachnospirales; family Lachnospiraceae; genus UBA2868. Next base: position 19,183 of record JAILNV010000033.1, read on the forward strand.
GCCGGAAGTTCACTTATAACCATAATAGGTACGAAGCTCGCGGGACGCGAACCGGATAAAAAGCACCCATTCGGATACGGACGGATAGAGTATCTGAGCGCAATGGTCATATCTGTTATCGTGCTGTATGCCGGATTAACATCATTTACCGAATCTGTTAAGAAGATAATCAGTCCCGATACTCCGGACTACTCACCTGTTTCACTGATCATTGTTGCAACCGGTGTAGCCGTCAAGATCATCCTTGGACGTTACGTTAAGAGTACGGGAGAGAAGGTTAATTCCTCCTCGCTTATCAATTCCGGAGAGGATGCGGTGCTTGATTCGATAATCTCGGCATCCACCCTGATCGCCGCAATTCTTTTCCTGATGTCAGGTCTGTCAATTGAAGCATGGCTGGGTGCAATAATATCACTTGTCATCATAAAATCCGGCTTTGATATGCTGAGGGATACGGTTTCTCAGATCCTCGGAGAGCGCAACGATCCCGAGATAGCCAAAAGTATTAAAGAAACGGTCATCGCTTTTCCGGATGTCCAGGGAGCGTATGACCTCGTACTTAACAATTACGGTCCCGATTCCTGGAATGGTTCTATCCATATTGAGGTCCCGGATACATATTCGGCAGATATGCTCGATCAGCTCATCAGAAGCATACAGGAAACGGTATATCAGAAGCATCAGGTCATACTGACTGCGATAGGTGTATATTCCGTCAACACAAAGGATAATGACATTATAGAGGCAAAGAAGCGGGTACATGATATAGTTTTTTCACACGAGCATATACTTCAGATGCATGGATTCTACATGGATAAGGACAGGAAAACGATGCGTCTCGACATTGTTATAAGCTTCGATGCCAGGGACCGGAGGAAGGTATTTGAAGATGTTGTGGCAGATGTTCAGAAGGAATTCCCCGATTATCAGTTAAGCATATCGATGGACACCGACTTTTCGGAAGGATGATTTTTTGCGTGAGGTAATCCTAATGAAGGATGATAATGGATCAAATAAAAACCGGAGTATATATCACAGGCGGGCTATGCTCATGCTTACCATCATAGGCGTGGGTATAGTTCTGTTCTTTATAATACTTCAATACATACTCAGAATAGAAGCAATTCGGGAACAGGATGAGAATAACGACCGTTTTTTTGCGTCGACAATAAACAATCTTATCAGCAACAATGATGAAGTGAATGCTCTTGCCGACTATTATGACAAGAACAATATCATTATGCTTAACGATCTTGTTAAGGCGTACTCCAATGATAATTACAGGAAATTAGAGGCTATGCCGTCTGTTGCCAGAAGTGAGCTTCTGGCTAATTCCACAGCCACCATGGAAGACTGCGAGGTATTATTGGTCGTTAACAGGCAGGGAGATATAATCGTATCCTCATACCCTGATGAAAACGGAGAAAATATACTGACAGATGATGTGATCGCCATATCGGAAAAAGAGTTCCTGGATCTGTGTGACGGCAGAGATTCCCGTATTCCCATAAGTAATCCGTATTTCAACGAAGGGGATGTTACCGGAGATTTCCTTTATATGTATTGTAAGATGATACCCGGATCATATGGTCCCGACGGAAATAAATACATTATGCTGGGCTTTTCTTCCGATATAATAGACAAGGCGGCATACAGAATGTTTGATCTGTCTGCATGGCTTAACGTAACGACTATCGGGAACAACGGGTTTGCGCTGGTCGTTGATTCTGAGGAGAACAGATTGCAATATGGGAAAATAAATGATATTGACGTCACGGATGCTACTCCCGAATCACTGGGAATTGATGACGAAATATTGAAAAATGGATTTAAAGGAAAGAAAAAAATAAACGGTATCGACTGTTATGTTTCCTCCAAAGCATTTTCAACCGAACTTTACGGAAAGGATGATTATATCATAGCCTGTATTCCGATCTCAGACCTCTATGTAGGGAACTTTCCCGTTATCTTATGGAACCTCAGTCTTCTATTTATCTTCCTTGTGCTTCTTACCGCATATGCATCCTTCGTGCGTTCCGAGATGCTGCGTTCCAATGAGGATCAGCTGAGGATTCGCCTGTTTAAATACAAAGGTACGCCTGTCTACTTCAGCAGGACACTCGGTAAGAAGATCATACCGATAGTAATAGTGTCTGCGCTGCTTGTATTCTTATCCGCCATGTATATCCAGTCGCTCATGAAGCTGTCAGGTGCCTTCTCCGAATCAGTTTCGATAGAAGAGGAGATCTCGGCGGACATAGTGGAGAGCATAAACCTTAAGAACGATTTCCTGGATTACTATGATATGCAGAGCGTCAGCAGAGCCAAGCTGATAGCATTTATAGTAGCTCTGCAGGGTGATGAGTATTTCGATTTCTCCAAGGAAAGCGCGAGTGTAATGGCACTCGGTAATTCGGATGGTTCGGGAAACAGGGATGTTATCAGGGATGACTACAACAATGCTGTAAATGTCATCAATAATTCCAAAGCGCTTGATAAGCTTAAGGAAGCCAATGAGGTAGAGAACATATATCTTATTTCAGATGCCGGATATACCATAGCGACTTCATCTGATTATTGGAGCTTCTCACTGAGCAGCAAAGAAGATGCTCAGTCATATGAGTTCTGGGACATTATTAACGGAAGACGGGATACCATAGTCCAGCGCCCAATGATAAGTGATGAAGGGCGTATGTCGCAGTTTATCGGCTGTACACTAAATTATTACACACGTCTTGATGATAACGGGAACACTGAATATGTTAAATATACGGACTATTTACAACAGCTTAACGAGAATTATACCGGTAATGAGATAACAAGACACAGAGGACTTCTGCAGATAGAACTGGATCCCAATGAAGAAGCCAATATGGTTGAAAGTGCTACTCCCGTATATATCCTGTCCAATACGAAAATATCCGATGACGGATTTCTTATAGGCTTTGAACCCGATACAGATATAGCCTTATATCCGGGGTCTGATTTGAATTTAGATTCGGATAAAGAAACCTATAGGGTATTCTATTCTGGAATAGAATCGATGGTCGGAAAGAGCGCAGATGACCTGGGCATTTCCGACAATGCTTTCACAGGTTATTATAATGGCTTCCAGAATGTAAACGGAAGAAGATATCTTCAGAGCTTCAGACAGGTGGACAGATATTTTATAGCTACTGCCATTCCGACCGACAAGCTATATTACAGCAGCTTTATGACCGCTGTATTCTGTGCTGTGTTTGGTCTGGTCCTCATGCTTATTCTGTCACTGTTTACGCTGCTGGTACATGATATGGATGCTGAAGAGCTGTATAGGGAGGAACATGATCCCCTTGCGGTATTCGGACATTGGGATACATCAAAAGAATGGCAGAAGAGCACGAATACACAGAAGTTTGAACTGCTCATAAAGAAGGCTCTGTTATTCGGGGGAGCTGTATTCCTTGCGGCTATTGCCTATGAAGCATACCGGTTTGGTTCCAATTCGGCCATCCTGTATATCCTTAACGGAGGCTGGGATACGGGAATAAACATTTTCTCTCTGTCGGCCGTATTTCTGACGGTGATCATATCCGGGCTGGTCATTAAGGCCTTCGAGCATATCATATATCTGATAGCCGAAGCCTTCGGTAGCAGGGTAGAGACAATGATGCACCTGTTTGCTTCTCTCATAAAGGCTGCTGCGATCGTTTTTGTTTTATTTTACTGTCTGTATCTTCTGGGTATACAGGCGACCAGACTTCTTGCATCCGCCGGTATCCTGTCGATCGTTGTAGGTCTTGGTGCCCAGAGCCTTGTGAGCGATCTTCTTGCAGGTATTTTTATTGTAATGGAGGGTTCGCTTCATGTAGGTGATTATATTCTGGTGGATGGCATCAGGGGTAAGGTAATTGAAATAGGCCTGCGTACCACGAGATACGAGGATGACAATCAGAATATCCGTATCATCTGTAACAATGCTCTTAAGGAATTCGCCAATATGTCCATGAAGTATTCTATCGTCTTCTATAATATCCCGGTTCCGTATAAGGAAGATTATCCCCGGATCAGAAGCATTCTTAACAAAGAATTCCTCCAGCTGTATGAGGATAACAGGTTTCTTAAGGGCATACCCGTATGCCAGGGTATTCAGAACTTCGCGGACAGTTCGGTAGATCTGAGGATTAAGTTCATGTGTGATGAAGCGGAAAGATATGATGTCCAGTGGTTCATGTATGACAACATAATGCGAATATTCATGGCTAACAATATAACCGTACCGTTCAATCAGATGGATGTACACTATGAAGTGATCAGGGCGGTAAATGAGGAGGAAGCAATTAGAAACTAATCATATATATAATATTAGTTCAAAAGTAAGATACCTTTTTTTATAATATGTGTGCTGTTCTGAATAGCCATATAGATTGACATCTGTATGGTCAGATATAAACATCAAAAAACATGCGTTTATAGATGAGTTACACATCAGAAAGAGAAATATGGGAAATGGAATATGACAACAGGAAAACTGACAGGAGTGGGTGTGGGTCCCGGTGATCCGGAGCATATCACACTAAAGGCGCTTAAGGCTATAAGAATGGCGGATGTTCTTATGCTCCCCGCAAAGAGCAGGGAAGAATGCCGTGCTTATATGATAGCCAAAGAAGCGTGTGGGATTTTCAACCGGGAATACAATGCGAACATAAATATAGAAGATAAGGAATGCATGTTTGAACCATTTCCGATGAGTATGGATAAACAGGCATTGCATGACTTTCATACTAATGCTGCTGATAAGATTAGTTTATTGGTGGAAAGGGGGAAGCATGTTGTATTTCTTGCAATAGGTGATCCCTGCATATATTCCACATTCCATTATATTGCTTCCATTATAAAAGATAAGGGTTATCTAACCGAATGGATCAACGGGATATCTTCATTCTGCGCTTCTGCCGCAAGATTGGGAATAAGTCTTGCGCAGAATAACGAGCCCATACATATAATACCCGGGAAATATGATCTTAACGATCTTAAAGCACTTAAGGGAACGAAGGTGATAATGAAGCCTTCCCGTACCGATCCGGACTTCAGGGCTTATATAGAAGAAACCGGATCACAGGACGGCTGCAGTGTATACTGGGTCTCCGAATGTGGTCTTCCCGGTGAACGGATAGCATATGAGGCTTCCGGGATACCTGAGGACATGGGATATATGTCAGTAGTGATCATTCGGGATTGAATAGAATAGCGAATTTCATCAGAAATTCGGCATTCGTACTGGACCAGGCTCTGCTGAAAGCAGAGACGTGTCATGCGGAACGCATGATTTCTGAATGCATTTCATTGCTTGCATTCAGAAAGTCATAGTTAACAAAATATAATAGTCAGTTATCGGTAATCAGGGACGTTATAGGCTTGACCTATAACGTCCAATATTTTTCCTGTATTAGACAGCCGGTTCCTTCCGTCGTATAGTGTAGACATCAAGAACAGCAAACACAAAACAGTTTACAGACTGTTCTTAGTGAAAATAAAAACACTATAAACCATTTCATCCGGACAGAGGATGGATACAAAAAGGAGGAAGGAAAGATGAGTGATTACAGATTTGAGACATTACAGTTACATGTAGGACAGGAGGAAGCCGATCCGGTTACAGATTCAAGGGCGGTTCCCATTTATCAGACAACATCTTATGTATTCCACAACAGTAAACATGCAGCAGACCGCTTCGGACTGGCAGATGCGGGTAACGTATACGGAAGGATCACGAATTCAACACAGGAGGTACTTGAGAAGAGACTGGCAGCGCTTGAAGGAGGATCAGCGGCACTTGCAGTAGCATCCGGAGCGGCTGCGATCTCATATACGATCCAGGCCCTGGCTGCCAACGGTGGACATATAGTGGCACAGCACAGTATTTACGGCGGAAGCTACAATCTGCTGGCACACACACTTCCTCAGTACGGAATAGAGACTACCTTCGTAAACATACATGATCTTGCAGAGGTTGAGGGAGCCATTAAGGAAAACACCAGAGGAATATTCATAGAGACTCTCGGTAATCCGAACAGCGATATCCCGGATATTGATGCAATCTCCGAGATAGCTCATAAGCACGGTATACCTCTTGTAATAGACAATACCTTCGGTACACCGTATCTCATTAAGCCCATTGAACACGGAGCTGACATAGTGGTTCATTCCGCAACCAAGTTCATCGGAGGACACGGAACCACTCTTGGCGGAGTGATCGTTGATTCGGGTAAGTTCAACTGGAAGGAAGGTGGAAAGTTCCCGCAGCTTAGCGAGCCTAACCCGAGTTACCACGGACTGGCCTTCTATGATGCACTCGGCCCGGTTACCTTCGTTACATATATAAGAGTCATTCTCTTAAGAGATACAGGAGCAGCGATCTCACCGTTTAATGCATTCCTTCTTCTGCAGGGAGTAGAGACACTTTCACTCCGTCTCGAAAGACATATTGAAAACACTCTTAAGGTTATTGATTATCTTAAGAGCAATCCGAAGGTTGTTAAAGTTAACCATCCTTCACTTGCAGACCATCCGCAGCATGCACTTTATGAGAAATTCTTCAAGAACGGCGGAGGTTCGATCTTTACCTTCGATATAAAGGGCGGGAGAGAAGAAGCATGGAAGTTCATAGACAATCTTAAGATATTCTCACTGCTTGCTAACGTGGCTGACGTTAAGAGCCTTGTAATACATCCGGCTTCGACCACACATTCACAGCTGTCTGCTGAAGAGCTTGCGGAGTCCGGAATATCCGAGAGCACGATACGTCTGTCGATAGGTACCGAGCATATCGATGATATAATCGCAGATCTTGAGAACGGATTTAATGCAATATGGTAACTATTCAGAACAGCACATAAATTTTAAAATATGATGTGTCATGCTTGCATGTAAACAGCATATTTTATAAATTTATGTATTTGAGCCTGTTCTGAACAGTTACGCAATATGATGATTAATGAGCTGTTGACCTATCGGATTAGTAGGTGTATATTGTTTGAGAAACCTGCAGCACAAGGATCAGAGGAGACAGCATGACACTTAACCAGTTAAAATACGCTATAGCAATTTCAAAGGAAAATTCACTAAACGATGCAGCCAAGAAGCTGTTCATATCGCAGCCCAGTCTTACGGGAGCGATGCATGCACTTGAAGACGAAATAGGCTTCGATATATTTATAAGATCCAAGAACGGAATCTCGCTGACCGTTAAAGGAGCTGAATTCTTAGGTTACGCGAGATCCGTTGTGGAGCAGTACGACATACTGGATGCGAAATATATCTCAAAGACCAATGTCAAGAGGCAGTTTTCCGTATCAATGCAGCACTATTCGTTCGCCGTAAAGGCGTTTATCGAACTGGTCAATCAATACGGATATGATGAATATGAATTCGAGGCACATGAGACCAAGACACATGAGATCATCTCTAACGTAAGAAACCAGAAGAGTGAGCTCGGAGTATTGTATCTTAATGATTTTAACAAAAAGGTACTGGGTAAGGTGTTTTCGGAAGCCGGACTGGAGTTCACGCCACTGTTTGACTGCTCGATATATGCATATATAAGCAAGGATAATCCTCTTGCGATAGAGAAGCTTAAGACAGGAGAATCGGTTACACTTGAGGAGCTCGACGAATATCCATGCCTCGTATTTGACCAGGGGGAATATAATTCGGCTTACTATGCCGAAGAGGTTCTCAGCTCCAGACAGTATAAGCAGATAATCAGAGCCAATGACAGGGCAACGATGCTTAATCTTGCCAAGGGAGTTAACGGTTATACGCTGTGTTCGGGTATCCTGTGCGAGGAGTTAAACGGCGATGATTTCTGTGCGCTCAAGGTGGATACGGATGAGAAGATGACCATAGGCTATATTGCAAGAAAATCATCCATAATCAGCGAGATCGGGCAGAAATATCTGGAAGAGATCATTAAATATAAGGATAAGGTTCTTGGATAGATCGCTGCAGTAGATGTTGACATTACAGCAGTTATAGACACAGCCTATTGTACAATATAGTATATTGAGATTGGACAGGATCGCACACGGGTATTACAATCACAGATGAAAGTACTGATGACTGTTCTGAATCATACGGTTATTGAAGCTGTCCTTTTTGGAATGGTGTTCTTGTTTAGAATAGTCAGATGAATAAAAATCAAACGAAAATATAGGAGGAAGATCATGGCAAACATTTATAAGGGAACATTGGGACTTGTTGGAAACACGCCTCTTGTTGAGGTTACAAATATCGAGAAGGATCTGGGACTGGAAGCAACGGTACTTGTAAAGCTTGAGTATTTCAATCCCGCAGGAAGCGTAAAGGATCGTATCGCCAAGGCAATGATCGAGGATGCGGAAGAGAAGGGACTGCTTAAGGAAGGTTCGGTTATCATCGAGCCCACAAGCGGAAACACAGGTATCGGACTTGCAGCCATAGCAGCAGCCAAGGGGTACCGTATCATCCTTACAATGCCTGAGACCATGAGCGTTGAGAGAAGAAGTATTCTTAAGAATTACGGTGCCGAGATCGTGCTTACCGAAGGCTCAAAGGGTATGAAGGGAGCCATTGCCAAGGCAGAAGAGCTGGCTAAGGAAATTGAAGGCGGCTATATACCCGGACAGTTCGTTAACCCGGCCAATCCCGCTATTCATAAGGCAACAACAGGTCCGGAGATCTGGAAGGATACAGACGGTAAGGTAGACATCTTTATCGCAGGCGTTGGTACAGGCGGTACAGTAACGGGAACAGGCGAATATCTTAAGGAGCAGAATCCCGATGTTAAGGTTGTTGCTCTTGAGCCGGAGGATTCACCGGTGCTTTCAGAGGGAAGGGCAGGTGCTCATAAGATCCAGGGTATCGGAGCAGGCTTTGTACCGGATGTACTTAACACCAAGGTATATGACGAAGTATTTAAGGCAGCAAGCGATGATGCATTCAAGGCTGCAAAGCTGCTTTCAAGGAAGGAAGGTATTTCGGTAGGTATCTCATCGGGTGCAGCTCTGCATGCAGCTATCGAATACGCCAAGAAGCCTGAAAACAAAGGAAAGACCATAGTAGCTCTTCTTCCCGACAGCGGCGACAGATACTATTCAACAGCTCTGTTTACGGAATAATTATGAAGAAACCCTGTAATCCAAGATACTAAAGGATCAATGATTACAGGGTTTTTTTTATGATTTTCTATTACTGACATTTCGGTTAGGAATAATCAAATTAGGGACAGTAGGATTCCGACACTTATCACTACTGAATTTTGGAAATATCCTCCTTCTCGGTAACTATAAGGAGCATATCATCTTTAGCAAACCGGATCCCGGGCTTAACCAGATGCCAGGACTGTCCTTTCTTCCTGACCGCAACAATATTAAGATTTACCTTATCTCTAAGCTGTTCCATCTCAGCAGTATTCCTGCCGACCCATTCCTCTTTCGGCATCATCTCTATCATATACATATTATCATCAAGCTTGTAGAAATCCCTACACATTGATGACATCAGGATACGTGCCGAGCGCTCGCCGCCTTCACCCTCGGGGTCTATTATCTTATCTGCACCGACCTTCCGTAAGATCTTTGCCATACGGTCGGATGATGCCTTGGATACAACTATCGGAACTCCCTGTTCTTTGGCAACCGATACCGACATTATTGAAGGAGCCAGATTACGTCCCATGGCGGTTACCACTATATCCATATTCTTAAGGCCGAGTGCCATTACTTCATCTTCATTGGCAAGGTTCGCACATACTGCGGATGTGCATTTTCCAGAAAAATCTTCGATCAGTTCTTCATTACAGTCTACCACCAGAACATCGGCACCCATCCTGTACAGATTTTCCGAAAGACTGCGCCCGTATTTTCCAAGGCCCAGTACGGCTATTGAATTCTTCATAATCCCATCCTCCTAGTATAATATGATTAAAGGGTCAAAAGCCTGTCAACACCACAAGCTTGCTTGATGGTGGGGACAAGGATTTATGACCCGCCCCAACATGAGCAAGAAGTGGGGCTTAGCACCACGGAATTGCGAATTGTGGGTAGGATTGTGGGAGTGCGAAGCACGGAACAATCCGTTAATCATAAAAAAGTATAGTTTTTACCCCTAAATCATAATATGTATTGCCCCCTCAAAAACAGTCGGCGGCCAATCGTCAGAACCATTCTGAATTATGCTTAGCATAATGGTTCCTTCTCAGTTATGCATTTGGTACAGTTGCAGACTCTTTATCATCCCTGTTTACGATAGCTGTGGCCGCTGCGCATATCCCAAGCCATACAACCGTTATAAGGCCTGCCATTGAGACTCCGACAGTTGCGATCTCGTGAAACATTTCCACTGCATCCTCAGCATTCGACATAGCTGTCAGGAACGGGAACCACGGAACTATTTCCCCATGCCATACATGCTCAAAAGCAAGCAGCGCAGAACCTCCGTACAGCATGTTGCTGAGCCATTTAAGCCTGCGGCTTAAGGGTATCGTAACCTTTCCCGTTTTACCGGTCAGACTACCGCCGTTTAATTCCTTCTTCTCTTCTGCCTTCGTTACCGCGGTAACTATCACAGATTCCACCAATGGTGCCGTAAAACAAGCCATGATCATTCCTCCTTAGTAATATATTACGTTTTAAGTAACTATTCAGAACAGATAATGTCATAAGGAATCCACCGCTTTGCGGGTCTACGCTCCGCTCCGGTCGTTGCAGAACACTCATCCCCCGGATGAGTTGCAACCCCTTATGACGAATCCTCAAAATACTTCGTATTTTTCGCTCTCTTGCATTCATCCAGCATATATACTAAATTCGAAAACACCTCATTAAGTATATATGCATGGCTCACACTAAGCTCGAAAAAACCTCGCTAAGTGTTCTGAATAGTTAAATACATTTTAATGTTTCGCGGTATGAAAATCAACCTTTACATAACAAAGTATGTCGTATCATCTCATAAATCTCCGATGGGCTGTCCACCAGTACACGGGCTCCGTTTTCAATTAGAAACTCTCTGCTCCGAAACCCCCATGTTACACTGATGCAGTCCATCTGCGCATTTGCTGCAGTCTGCAGATCCACCTGTGAATCACCGACATATACAGCCTCCTCTGACATTATGCCAAGACGGTCAAGCGCCATATCAACCATATCCCTGTCAGGCTTAAGCTTAGCACCGTCTACTGCTCCCAGATAATAATCAAAACAGTCTTTAAAGACGGAACCACACAGCTCCTTGACAGCCTCATCCGCCTTATTCGATATAACGGCTGTTTTTATTCCGCTTTCCCTAAGCTTTTTTAGCAATTCCGTAATACCCTCATAAGGTCCCGTCTTAATATTGCAGTGATTCCTGTAGTAATCGCGAAAGCACCGGTACATCTCCTGTAACTGAGCTTCTGCCTCTGCAGCAAACATTTCAGCGTTCATTTCACTTACTTCGGTTTCGGCAGTGCACATATCATTAGATACCGGATTTCTTACGCGTCCGTCCTTAAACGTTTTCGATGTCCTGATGATATCCATTGGTACTGCCCGTTTTATCATCATATACATCCCGTTTCCGACAAATGTTTTCATTTCTTCAACAGTATGCACCGGATATCCGAACTTTTCCATCACATAATTAAGACTGTCTGTGAGATCTTCTATCGTATCAAGGATGGTTCCATCCATATCGAATATTACTGCTCTGTATTTATGGCTTCCCATCATTTCCGTCTTTTTCGTACCTCCTGATCTTCTGCAGCTTTTCAGATTCTAATAAAACCCGCTATTTCTTTTTATTGAATAGTTCCAATTACTCCTGTTTTTTCTGTTTTTTCTGTCTTTACTATTCTTGGCTCTTTATGTATTCCTCTCCTTCAGCAGCTCAAGCACCATGTCATAGTCAAGTGCATATGCAGCCTTTTCAAGCTTCCCGAACAGCTCCTTCTCTTCTTCCGGTATACTGTATCCCTTCATTTCATCAAACACATCGTCAAGCCTGCCACTGTCCATATCCTGTGCAGCCATCTCCATTTCTTCATATGCGGCTTCCATAACGGTCTTATCCGCCACGATCAGGGCTTTAACTTCGTTCGTCTCTGTGGCATTATCATCATTCCTGCCAAGAACAGTAAGAAGCGGCTCCTTAAAGCTTAAGTATTTCTCAATGAACGCTTCATGATGCTCACTGATGTAAGCAAGATCCTCTCTCTTCCCTGCATTTTCAAGCTCCTGAGCCTCTTCGCCCAGGCTCGTCGCACCTATAATACGGGCTGAGCTCTTTAATGCATGAACCTTGGTAGTATAATTCTTATAATCCACATCCCGGTACAGTTCTTCAATTTCTTTCCTCAAATCCTCCATTGAATCACAGAATATCTCAAGGATCGAATCATACTGTTCCGCACCATCGCAGTTCTTAATGCCTTCTGCGACATCTATTCCCGCATCTTCAAGGATTCTGAAACGTTTCGGAAAATCTATCTGTTCATCGCTCTTTATATTTCCAAAGCTGCCGCTCTGCTCACTTTGCTTATTACTATCCTCGTAATTTTTCCTGCACACAGCTTTATCACTGTCATTATTACCTGTACCGTCCGCATCCTTTCTAAGGATGACCTTCTCCTCCGGAAGATATTTAAGGAGCATCTCCTCCAGCTCGTCAGTATTAACAGGCTTAGTCAGATAATCCCCGAAGCCGGCTTTAATATACTCCTCCCTTGCCCCCGATATGGCATTTGCGGTAAGGCAAATATAAGGTGTATCCCAGTTCGGATTATCGGGATCGGCCTTTAATTCCTGCAGTGTTTCAATACCATCCTTTTCCGGCATCATATGATCAAGGAAAATCATGTCATAATGCTTCCTTAGCGCAAGAGCGATTCCCTCATTACCGCTCGATGCAGTATCTATCCTTATCTTTGTCTGCTTAAGAAGACTTACAAATACCGTAATATTAAGACTGTTATCATCCACAACCAGGATTTCCGCATCCGGTGCTACGAACTTCTCCTTGTATGCATCCATCTTTTTGATCGAGGTTTTCCAAGCTTCCTCGTAATCACCCAAAGGCTCCCATTTGACAACCTCCTGCTTTATGGAGAACCCAAAGACAGATCCTTTCCCATATACACTTTCCACCTCAAGGCTGCTCCCCATCATTTCAAGAAGCCTCTTGGTAATACTCATGCCAAGTCCTGTTCCCTCAATACTGCGGTTTCTGCTCTCCTCAATACGCTCAAACCTAGAGAACAGCTTCTGCATATCCTCCGCCTTGATCCCTATTCCCGTATCCTTAATCGACACAACAAGGTAGATCGCATCCGGATCTTCCTCTATAGTATCAAAAGTCAGGCTGAAGGTCACGCTTCCCTTTTCAGTATATTTTGCCGCATTTGTAAGAATATTCGTGATTATCTGCTTGATCCTTATTTCATCTCCGCGCAGTACTCTCGGAGTATCCTTGTCAAAATCGAGCTTCAGGGTAAGTCCTTTATCGTCAAGTCTGGTTTTTATCATATTGACAAGATCGTTTATAACCGATGACAGATCATAATTGACAGGGATTATCTCAAGCTTGTTTTCTTCGATCTTTGAAAAATCAAGTATATCATTCACGATACCAAGCAGAGTATTTCCGGCATTCTTTATATTTTGCGCATACATGCGTATTTCAGGTTCTCCGCACTCACGCATTACCATCTCATTCATACCGAGAATAGCATTAATGGGCGTTCGTATCTCATGCGACATATTTGACAGGAAAGAAGTCTTGGCCGCGCTTGCCGCTATCGCTCTTTCTGATATGGTCTGAAGGCGTTCTCTTCTGTCCGCCATACGCTTAACTATTATCGCCAGAGTAACCCCCGCAACCATAAGATATATAAATACAAGTATAAGCGTAAGAGGGATTTCTCTGTTTACCTCTGCTTTGTATTGAATGACTGCAATTATATAACTATCGATATTCTGAACTGCGCAATATGCGTCCCTGTTGCCAATCACTGCCGGAAAATGAACTATGCCTGATTGCGGACCGTAATCTGTCGCAAGTCCTATATCCGACATTGATTTTCCGATATAATCCGTATCTGTTGCTCCCAGAATAACTTTGCTTTTCTCATCGGCGACCAGGATATTCACCCCATCGTAAGCGGGTATATTGGCAACTACCTGGGATATCTCATTACTCTGCCTTTCCTCGATAAGACGCTTGGGTTCTATACCTGCCTGGATCATCCTTGTACCACTGTCATTCCAGCATATCGCGTACATCATCGGTTTGCTCTCGGCTGTATTGGGTGTAACATCCTGACACATTGCCAGCTGCTTATCCTTAAGCATAGGCTTAAAAAATCCCATCTGATCACCCGAATCAAATGTATACCCGTAATATTCCGGCACTGTACCGCTGTAAATCTCCCCATCGGCCGTAAACAGATGTATCTCATCGATCGACATAAGCTTTGCGATACGCTTTAATTCATCAATCTCATATTCTGTTTCCGGATTATTGTCGATTATGTAGGCGACCGCCTTGGCCTTAGATATATAGCTTTCCTTAAGGGAATCGGTAAGAGACTGCTCCTTACGCTCATTTCCATGGATCACATTTTTCACCCGGTCAATCAATAGATCCGATGTCTGAAACGACTGATCTCTCTTGATATTGTTAAGGCTCAAATAGACTATAAGCAGCATCATCAGGATTACTATCCCGACAACAACCCATAGTCTCCAAAATCCGATCTTTTTATTTTTATCGGGTCCTTTATCAGTCTCTTTCTTCATATATCATGCCCTGTTCATCCTGTAAAACCAAAGAAAGCCATTGCATCTTCATCACATATTTTTATAATAAAAAGATAAAGGAATGTGCAGCAATGACTTAAATATATTTACTATATTATAATACTCAATATCATATTGCTTTTCAAGCATATACGGCCATCCTTTATATAATATAAGGAAGGCATCTTCTGTAACTATTCAGAATAGGTGTTCACCTGACGTATATAATCTGATATAATTATCAAAGTGCCAATAACCCGTCTACACAATGATATTACGAATTGGAAGCAAGCCAAACGAAAACGTTTCAGGTGAAGGGTTGCAGGGAATCAGCCGCTTAACCACTGATCAAAAACATAGATTTGACCCCAGAATCATGGCATTGTATTATATATGTCGTGTAAAAGCCGCCATTGTTTCAGATTTAAGACGGTTCCGGCACAGTATAATCAGTCGATCATAGTAAAGGAGAATAATCATGTACAGTTTTAATGCAGAGAAAATAATGAACGAATGTATCGAATGGATAAGAGACTGGTTTGACAAGAACGGACCCGAATCACCGGCTGTACTCGGGATTTCAGGTGGTAAAGATTCAACTGTAACGGCCGCACTGCTGGTCGCTGCCCTCGGAAAGGAGCGCGTGATAGGCGTTCTTATGCCTAATGGAATTCAGGCAGACATAGCCGATTCCAGAGAGGTTGTTGAGCATCTCGGAATAAGGAACTATACGATTGATATATCAGGCGCAGTTTCTTCTTTATTGGATGAAATGGAAAGCAAAAACATAGGCGTGACCGACCAGTCAAGGATCAACCTGCCTCCAAGGATCCGAATGTCCACCGTATATGCCGTTTCCCAGTGCCACAACGGACGCGTTGCAAACACCTGTAATCTTTCGGAAGACTGGGTGGGATACAGCACAAGATACGGTGATGCTGCCGGAGATTTCAGCCCCCTTTCCCACCTGACCGTAACCGAAGTAAAACAGATCGGAAGGCTGCTCGACATCCCCCTCCATCTTGTTGACAAGGTTCCGTCCGATGGTCTTTGCGGCAAAACCGATGAGGATAATCTGGGGTTCACCTATGCGGTTCTTGATAAGTATATAAGAGAAGGCATTATCGATGATCCGGCAACCAAAGAACTGATTGACAGGAAACATGCTCAGAATCTCTTCAAGCTTCAGCTTATGCCCGGCTTCGAACCTGATATTTAAAGTATACGAAAAGTCCGGTTTCTGTTAGTCAACCGGACTTTGTTATACTTCCGCATGTAATATGCCATCAGAGTCTCGGTGAAAATACTATCACAAGAATCTGGCGTCGAGTTTTTTAAGGTATGCCGTTATTTTATTAAAACTGTCCTCCGATATAATATGCTCCATCTGACAGGCCTCTTCTTCGGCTACCTTGTCATCTACACCGGCCATAACAAGCCATTCCTTAAAAAAAGAGTGCTTGTTATATGTTTTACCGGCAATATCTTTTCCTTTTTCGGTCAAAAGGATACTGCCATCATCTCTTTCAATATACCCTTCTTCCTCAAGTTTCTTTAATGCTATACTGGCGCTGGGTTTAGAGAAACCAAGCTGTACCGCAACATCGGTTGACCTGCATGTCCCGTTTTTGTTTATCTGTATAAGGATTGCCTCCAGGTAATCCTCTTTTGATTTTCCGATTGATACGTTCTCCGTTTTACCCGTCATCTTATTATTCCCGGCTATGTAGCCTTAAATTATCGTGTCTGAAGATATGTCTGACTTTTCTTCCGCTGCAAACGATAAGCCGTTTTCAAATGCATGTTTTCAGATGTTAGTCAAGACTAATAAACAGTATATACCTTTGATCAATAATTAACAATACCTTTAAGATTTTTCTTTATCTGTTTTACGGGTAATTCATTCTCTTTAAATCATCCATAAAAGTCGTCATTCCCACAAACCGCCCCAGACTTCATCGCACAATTTGTCACAATATACAAGTGAAAAATCCGAATCATGTTTCAGTATTTCATTTTCAGCTGCCAAATCATCAGTATATTCACTTAAGGGATATATTGTTATTCCTCCTTTTTTCTTTATCAGATGACAGACAAGCGCTTCTACTCCATAATCCATGATCTTAACACTCCCTGTATCATCCAATCCTATATCCACCCTTGCCATTCCCCCTATAACTCTGTTCGAGACCCCATGTCCCGTTCCGGATGTCCAGTTTACATAATTTCCCAAGGAATAATAAACCAGCATTTTGTTTCCGCTTTCCTCATCCTCCAACCATTCTATCGGTTCAATAACATGCGGATGGGTTCCTATGACAAGGTCAACCCCGTTCTCAAGAAACAGGCGGGACCATTCTTTCTGTTCAGAGCTTTCAAGGAGACTGTACTCAGTTCCCCAGTGTGGACAAACTACCGTAAAATCAGCCAGCTCCTCAGCCCGTTCTATATCACGCTCAATTTTTTCCTTATCATTAAGAAGGTCAACTGACCACTTCATACCGGCGGGGGGATTTATTCCATTGGTTCCATATGTATAGTTAAGGAAGGCTATCTTGATTCCGTTTACTTCCGAAATATAGATTTTTTCACTGTCAGCTTCTGAATCATGTATTCCAAGAACTTCTATCTCAGGATGTTCCTTTCCCCAGTATCCCATACAGTTTATGAGTCCCTTCTTGCCGCGATCCAGCGCATGATTCGTTGCATGACAAACAATATCGAAACCCGCATCTGCCAATGCATCTCCTATTTCATACGGAGCATTAAATGATGGATACCCCGTAATCCCCAACTGTTCTCCGCCAATAATAACCTCCTGATTAACTATTGCAATATCAGCCAAAGTCAATTCATCCCTTGTATGCTCAAACAAAGGAGAATAGTCATACACTCCCTTTTCTTTCTCAAAGCACGTATTAACTGCATCATGAAGCAAAATATCACCAACCATAACAAGCTTTACTCCGGTTCGGTCGCCTTTGTCATCTCCATCATCTCTGACATTTTTATTATCTTTGGCATCTTCATAATCCTTATCATCTTTATCATCCTTGTCAGCTCTATTATCCTTGTCATCTCTATCATCCTTGTCATCTCTATCATCCTTGTTGTCTCTATCCTCTATCTTGTTTTCTAACCTTTGGGCATTTATATTTCCGTTGCTCCTGTGCTGCTCACTACCTGTTTCATTCCCTGCTCTGTTGATATTCTCAACTGTTTCCTTTACAGCCCGGGGTTCATTTTTTGATAGTTCTGTTCCATTTCCTCCGGCCTCTTCAACTTGCCTTTCTTCATTTAATTCATCAGCTAAGTTATTTCTACCTTCACACGCCGTCAGCATAAGACATATCATCAAGGAAAAGATCAGATACATTTTCATATGCTTTAATTCGTTTTTGATTGTCTTTATGAGTATATAAATATCAGCCATATCTTATTTTCTCGAAAGAATTATAATCCAAATAATTCAGATCTTCATTTTATTCATATGGTTATTTTACTACCTTGACCATAACTTTATCAACTAATTTCATGTTTCTCCAAGACAGGAAAACCTAAATATATATCACGTGTTTCTATTTATTACGAAACATTCTTAAATGCAGCAGCTTTTTTCAACAGGATTTTGATTTTCCGTCCTCTCCTCCCTGTTTCATGGTGTACTGCACAGCTTTTGGATCTCGTTCTTGGTCAATAATGTTTTCCAAGTATAAATACGCCTCTTTTTATCTGGTCAATATCCAAATCCTTAAATATATTCATTTCGGATGATTTCTACAAGCCACAATATCATCTGCAAAAACAATTAAAAGTTCTTTCTACATACAGTAAAATATTAATTTATGTATTCATCAATACCAAAAGTATTATACAAAACAATTTCCAGATATACTTCTATAAAGGAATGACTTAAAACAATTTACTGTTCAAGTCATTTTCTGTTTTAAATTCGTCAGTGTTCTTCAAAATATGAAATTTAATCAGTTTTTGCTCAGGTTCCAATTCACATTCATTTAGTCTGCATTCAGTAGCATGATATTATACTGACTTGAATTTCTGTGTTTTTACTCATCCATACAATCAGGAAGCCCTTATTTATCCCAAGTATTTCGACCATTTTTTGTATAACAAATATTGCCAATATTCAAACAATCTATTTATTGATCATAAAGGAACAATCATAACAAAAATCCATTACTATACATCCCCATAATTGACCATCATACATATTCAGAACTCAAATACATCTGCTCAATCAAAAGGAACTATCAATATTTTGTATCCCGATCGATTAATTTAAATTATCATAGAATCGACCTTTCATTTATCAAGCACATTAATACCGGTAGTCCAGGTAAACATGGAACTCAATTTTTCCACAGATGCATCAACCATAATTCTCTAATTATCTCAAACTATTTCTTTCAGTTATCGACTGCATAGTGATTTCGTTCAGCCTATGCAAATTTTCAATAGAACCAGATCTTTATGCTCTATAGATCGGATGTTTTTTAAGTCAGATTTCCGAAACTACATTCGACTCTATATCGCATTTTACTACTCATCATCCAAACTTCAACATCAATTTCTTTTCTGTTTTTGTCCAATTGACTTTTTAATGGTTTTATATATTAACCCGGTAATATTCAATTCTTTATAAAGAACAAATAAATATAAGCCAAAAGTTGACCCGGTATAGATAATCAAAAAAAGATAAAAATTCTCTTAAGAATTCCTCTTCTCTTTTCATTGCAAATTTCAAGTCAATATTAATTGTTAAGATTTCACATCTCAACCTATACTTCCAAAACAAACATTTATAGAATCATTACTTTTATATGTATTTCGATGTACATGTCAGTACATACAAAATAACTCCTCAATAACCAACATAATACAATTTCCAAAATCAATCTCCATATTATTTGAATATAAATTCCAGTCATATAATTATTAATATATAGTCAATTTATTATAATTATTCCGATCAAAACAAACAAAAAAAGTACTCAGCTTTCGTCAATAAATTCAAATCATTTATACTTATTGCCATAACATTTTTATATTATTTCACACGAAATTACTCTTAAGTTATTTGCTGCTCCGGCTCGTATTTTGATCCAAAAAATTTTCTTTTCTGGTTTTTTCAGAATGCTTTTTCATTATATATTGTTTGAGATATTTTCATATTTGTTCTATGCAGATCCCGGAATCAACAGATGAATTTTACATATTAAAATTATTTCTATTACATTTTTCAGTAATAGAAATAATGAAAAATTCAACAATACTTTTTTACTGATCCAGGGAATAAATAACAAAGAATTTTAAGAACAATAATTCGGAATTCGAATATCTTTTCGATATGTTTTTGATTAAAATATAAATGGAATTAATTTTAGAATCTGAACTGATATTCTATTTGATGATATTTATATATCCCTTCTAAACATTATGTTCTATGACAGGTATTTTAGATGTGTTTAGATTATCAAAACAAAATTACGTTCGAAAGATATATGTAATTTATAATCAGAGGAATTTCAATTTAGCCGAAAGGATTATATTCAGTATTGTGTTGTCATGTGCAACAAATGTGTATTATCAGGTATTAATATTTCCTGATTTATGATTTCGATAAAATTTTCGATATACAAAAACCCACTATATGTTCGAAAAAAAATACGACCACAAAACCAGCAATTATAATAGTAGTAATACCGATCATATATGTCGAATGTTTATTCACACTTGAACATATTTTCAAAGATAAATCCTGATTTCAAAATACAAAGAATTTATATTCTACAAACAAATTTTCTAATACTTTTCTTTTATCCGAAATTAATGTTGACAACTGTTAGATCGTTACAAATCCCTTCTTTATAAATATATTTTTATCATTGGATTTAATTCTTTTCTTATCTCAATCCTATTTTAATTCTATATCGACAATGTCGGTCAGCAACATTGCCCTACGGAACCGAATTTAAATTTCACTTCATTAACCAAATTGATTTCTTCTATTTAAACACAGCTCTTATCTCTTCTTATATAATACTGGAATTCCTGTCATCTTCAAAGCAGAATTTCAAATACTATTCAGTCGAACCTGAAGTATATAATGTATTATGTTCAGTCAGGTAATACAAACTATAATAAGTCAACTCTATATAATACAAAGTTTATATGTTTGATATCCCATATTACAAAAAAGAGTTTATATGTTTGATATCTTTTCTTAATAGGTACTTCAACCCATCTCTTAATATATACTTTATATCATTTTTTCAAAATGTCAAGCAGAAACTTTTTTAAGAAGGATCTTCTATTCTTTCACTATATCCGCATCTGATTACCAATATTACCAAAGTCATTACTAACGTCTCTGGTAAGGCTTTCAGGACAAACAATTTCATACGATAAAGTTGACCATATATAAAGTATTAATTTTGTGCATTTAAATTTAATATCAAATTTAAAACTCTTATAAGTCTAATAATTTCTTTGCATTTTGACTTTTGAATATAATCCAAAAATCCTATTATCAAAACTGTCTTTCATAGAATATCGTTCCTAATCAATTTATTAACCTGTATACGGCTCCGGATAAATTCATATATTTCATACTATTTTCAAATCTTTGCAGCTAACCCATGGAAATGTCTACTGATTTAAATTGACCAGTTAATCAGAGATATACTTATTTCACATTTGGACAAAAAACATAACTACTTATATTGGCTAACACTTCTCATAAAAAGACATCATATAAATCAACTAAAAATTCTACTGATTTCGATTCCTTTACCGCAGTCTATATTGAATTAAAAAACAAATTTGTGATCATTATGAATTTGATCAATTTAATATAGACAGTATCGATTTTGACCCTATATATCTTTCTTTTAAGATTAATTATGCTGACTCAAAACTTCTAATAATTTTAACAATAGTCTATAGCAACAATCAGCTAATATAATTGACC
>JAILNV010000050.1 GCA_024691125.1 Lachnospiraceae bacterium
CATCACGAAACTGACTGAATATGATCTCGAAGACTATCTTATAAAAAGAATCGTCGAGAAGCAGATTACTTACAGGGCATGGTCAGATATCAAGATAGTGATCAAGGGTATATTTAAATATGCCAAACGTCACCAGTACACAGATATTTCCATTGATGATGTCCTTGATTATGTTGGCAGCGAGAAGAAAGTTTTTGCCAAGCCTAAGATAAGGAGTGACTGTGAAGATGTTTTCATGGAGGATGAGGTCAGGAAAATCGAAGAGTATATCGATGGCAGAAAGAAGCTGTCTTTGGTGGATCTTGGGATCAAGCTCGCATTAAGAACCGGGTTACGCGCAGGCGAATTGGCAGCCCTTAAGTATTCAGATCTTGATATAAGAGCTAAAGCAATAAGGATAAGCCGGACTGAACAGCATAGTAAGAACAGCAAAGGGCATATAGAGTATTATTTTTCTGACGAAGGGACTCTTAAGTGTGAGCACCCGGCAGAGGATCTTTATATTGACAATGGCGCCATTGAGCTGATACAGGAGATAAACGCCAGGTACCCTGAAAGTGATTTTCTGTTCTTTGATGGGCATTTTATTAGATCACAGGCTTTTTCAAAGAGGCTCAGTCACATATGCAAGACCATAGGCATACCGCCAAGAACGCTTCATAAGGCACGTAAGACCTATGCAACGAGGCTTATCAATGCCGGAGTAGATCAGATGCTTGTAAAGACACAGTTACGGCATAAGGACATTACTACAACGCTTAAGCACTATTACAGGGATAATAAATCCGCCGCCGAAAAAGCGGCCAGGATAGAAGCGGTTTTAAGTGCTTATTGACCCTCAAAAGTGGAACATGTGGAACATCTATGGAACATATGATTTTTTGAAGAAATAAAAACCCCGGAAAGCCGCATAAAATGGGCATTCCGGGTAATCACGGAACAGGGGATGAGAGAATCGAACTCCCGCTAAAGGTTTTGGAGACCCTTGTCATACCATTTGACCAATCCCCTATGATGGTTTAAAATATTACTTTAAATAGTGTTTTAAACCGACCTAATATTTATATCACAGCTATAAGTGCTTTGTCAATAATTTTGTAGGACGGTTTTTGTTTGAAGTATCCCTGCGTATTGCAGGAATTAACGCAGTATTACAGGAATGTTCGGGAGTGCTTCAAGAGTATTCGGGAGACGGAAGATGCAAAATACCGGGATCTACAGAATTAAAGGTATATTAAAACATATAAGAGAGTACACAAGGTATTTACTTCCATCATGTGTTACGCTTGTGATATATTGTATTATTCTTTCGGTCAAGAGTATCTATCCGTTCGGGAGCAATACTATCGATTACTATGACATGGCGCAGCAGATTGCGGCATTCTATTATCATGTTTATGATATGCTTCATGGGACTAAGGCATATTTCTATGACTGGTATTCGGCACTTGGAACCAATATGGCGATGAGCACTTCGGGGTGTTCCAATCTGTCACCGTTCAATCTTTTCTTCCTATTTATAAACAGAAGCTCGCTGCTTAAGAGCCTGTCCGTGTTTAACGGAATTAAACTTATGTGTATGAGCTTCACCATGTATTTCTATCTGAATAAAACTCATGAAAAATCACCCTTCTTCTTTAAACTGGCCGCCTCGGTAGGGTATTCCTTCTGCGGATTTGTTCTTGTGCTTTATATAACAAATCAGTGGGTAGATATTGCTGCGATGTTTCCGCTTATTATGTATTTCTATGACAGGCTTATTGAGACAGGCAGGATAAGGGGCTATGTGATAACGCTTACTATAACGCTTGTCGCAAGCTATTATCTTGGCTTTATGATACTTATATTTATCTTCCTGTATACAGGGCTGAAGCTGACTGAGAATCTGCTTGATTCCGCTACAAGGGAAGCCGGAAATGTAGAAAGAAGAGACAACGGGATTCGATTCACATTTGGATATAAGAGTAAGGTTTCTGATATGAGTATGACCGAAGGTGATACCGTAGAAGATCATACAGATCATACATCCGTGGATGAAGAGGCAGACAGGAGTACATCCATGGATGAGACAGCAGACAAGAGTACATCCGTGGATGAGGCGGCAGACAAGAGAACTTCCCTGAATGAGAAAGCAGACAAGAGTATGTCCGTTAATGAGGTGGCAGTGAAGAGTTCATCAGATGAGAAGGTATCAGATAAAAATGTTGCAGGGGCTGATTTGTCAGATGAAGGGAAGAGTGAGGATGTACCCGTAGATAGAGCGGGTATCAGAAAAGAAATGCATTTAACCCGTCTGGGCATCGGAACCTTTATGTCTCTTGCATTATCGGCATGGATTTTGGTGCCGCAGATCGCCCAGATGCTTAATTCGGCCAGATTCAAGAATGGTAATGAAAGTGAAGCTTCCGGAACAGTCGGAAGATATTTGGAAATAATATCCCATGTGAGAGGGGATTATACAACACGTTGGTGGTCTCTGCTTGGTATTTCATTTGCTGTGGCGATTATATTAACCGGGATGATCAAATACAGGAAAGACAGAAGAGCGATACTCATGACTGTATCAATGATAGCGATGATGGTTCTTGAACTGTTCTTCGAGAGCATCAATCTTATCTGGCATTTCGGTTCCTATGTTCAATACCCTATAAGGAATGGATTCATTATATATTTTATCTTTGCATATCTGTCGTGTTATTACGCCGCGCGTATGTATGGGATTGCGAGATTGTCCGAGAAGAAAGAAGAAGGTTGTAAGGCAGATAATGACAGGTCATATATGAGCTTTGTTATAACTGTGATCTGCTTCCTTGCGTTCATCGGATTCTACAGAAATCATATCGGAATGCCCATTCGCCGGGTCTTTCATATAACATCCGGAATGATGGGCGCAGCCTTCCTGTATTATATGGTCATATTGAATATAGAAGAAATTCGACACCTGTTATCAAAGGCTAAGCCTTTAAAGCTTTCCGGAATTCACGGACGTGCCAAAGATGCTGCTTATGCGACAGAGTCCAATCCGGATGAAAGTACAGGCGAATATAATGGAGACGATCCGGAGAAAAACGCAGGCATTTACCGGGAGGAAGATACCGGGGAGAAAGACGGCAGATTCAAAGAAGAAAAGAAATGTTCATCGGGTTACAGATGGGCTGTAGGTGTTCTTGTACTTGAGATACTGTGTTATGGATTCCTGCTGTTTGGCAAGCCTGATTTTATTACAGGATACAGTGAGGAGCCTGAGCAGAACGGGCAGTATATTTATCTGTGTGAACAGCTTAAGGATAAGTTCGGGCTGGAAAATGAGTTCCTTTACAGGGTTAAGAACCCTGATGAGAGTCTTAATGCGAACTATGGTTTTGTGCTGATGCAGCCGGCTCTTTCGAACTGGACTCACATGATTGCGCCGGGAGAGCAGGAGGGCGCAGCAGCCTGGGGGTACAGCATTCAGTTCACGAGGCTGCTCGATGCCGGCGGAACCGTATTTTCCGATGCCCTTATAGGTGTCAGGAAGATAATAAGCCGTGTTCCGATGGATGAAAGACTTTATACCGAACTGAACAGGGCTGAGATAAGTGTGGATCCGAAAACAAATGAAACAGTGACCTATTATCTTTATGAGCCGGTATATACACTTCCGTTCGGTGAAGTGCTTAAGAATGAAGCGGACAGTGACGCAGATGTGGTTCCGGCTAAGAAGAATTCGGAAAAGAAGAGTTCAAAGAAGCTTTATACTGCTGTGGATGATAAGGCTGTTGAACAGGCAATCACTGAGCAGAATACGGTAAAATTACATAATTTGATTTATCATTCCATAGTCAGAGCACGTAGCACTGCTGAAGCAGATAAAGAGGGATATAATAATGACGGGACAGAGTATGTCGGCGGCAAGGTGGGATATGATAGCGACAGGTTAGGGTATTCTGGCGATACGACAGGGAATGTAGATGGTAAGGTGGGATATGACATCGATGAGCCGGGATCTGATACGCGGATGACTTCTAATGATACTGATGTGGCAGTATGGTATGTAAAGGATAATAAGCCCGTTATTGACGATGCCGAAGCTTATGTTGATATATCGGCATCCGATAAGATAGTGAGCTCTAAGATAAGAGTTAAGGGTGAATCAGCACTGTATGTACTGGGCAGCGGTGGAGATCAGGAATATGCCAACTGTACGATCGAGGTAGGAAGCAGGGACGATATGCACACGGTAGCAGTCCCGACGCTCGGAGACTATGGGAACATATATTATCCGGCGCATTTTAACAATAATTCGGTATATATCGGCAGTTATAAGGATGAGACCGTTGAAGTAAGAATAACCATGGATGGTGACAGGGGTGAGTATTTCGATGCCGGTATCATGGGTGTGAGTCTTGATGCAATGAAAATGCTGTGTGTGGGGAACAGGGCAGCCGATGATGCCAGGGTCAAAGCTACAGGAAATGGTCTGACTCTTGATGCTTCGGTATCTAAGGATGTCGGAAATTATGTAAACCGACTTCTGCTGCCGGTGACTTATGATAAGGGCTTCGGAATATCTGTAAACGGTAAGAGAGCTGAGGGCTCTTCATATGCCGGCCTGTTTACAGTCATATCTCTTGAAGAAGGTGATAATACTGTCAGCATGAGGTTCATTCCGCCCGGAATGATCGTTGGTATTGTGATAACGCTTCTTACGGCAGCGCTGATCCTTGCATACTCTATTATCAGGCATATTAAAATGGAAAGCCTTCAGGAACTGATGACAGAGCCTGAGAGCCGTATTGAGCCGGTGCTTGTGAGACTGTATGTGTTTGCTTTTGCTGCCGTGGTTCTGTTTGTGTATATTATTCCGGTAGTTTACGGGCTGTTTATACTGATATCGGGCAGATAAAAGGGTAAACGATCAGCCGGGATGAAATAAGATACAGATTTGGATATAATGGGATATATATTTTATGAATAAGATAAAGAAATTCTTAAATAGTCCGATTGTTTTTTCGGTTCTGCTTAATGCCGCAGTACTGCTTGTTTCGGTTACCCTGTTTAAGCCTTTTTTTGAGGAAAATGATGATGCTCTTATAAGTATGATAGCTGAGGGCGCATACGGAACAAGAGAGACACACCTCATCTATACAAATGTGATCCTTGGGAGCATATATAAGTGCCTTTACTCTGTATCTCCTGCCATCCGCTGGCATGCGGTTATTCAGTATGTTTTTCTGTTCATTGCATTTACAGCGCTTACGTATATTATTCAATATTCAGGATGTCATGGAACAGAATCAGGTATCAAAAACAGAATGAATAAATCCATGGCGGCAATCCTTGTATTGAGCATGTTCTATGAGGTATATGTGTCGATCCAGTACTCCAAAACAGCTGTGACGGTATGTGCCATCGGATATGTTTTACTGCTTTACGGGGCAGGTATGAAAGAAGAGAAGCTTCTTACAATTAAGCGGGCTTCTCTTAATATACTTGAGGCTGTGGGATTCATTCTTCTGATTTATGGGATGATGTTACGAGATTCGTCTTTTTTACTGGCAAGCCTTCTTATGCTGCCTGTATGTCTGTATGAATTTATATCTTCTGTAAGACGGAAATTCAGGATTTACATACTTATATTTGCACCGGTGCTGATCTGGTTCATAGCAGTAAAGGCTATAGATGCGAATGCATACAGGACAGACGCAGCGTGGAAGGGCTTCATGGAATACAATGATACGCGCATGGATCTGCTTGATTACAGATATGATCTGATGGACCGGAATAAGTACGGCGACAGGCTTGAAGCTGAGGGTATCAGCGAAAATGACGCACTGATATACCTTACCTGGCAGTTCGGAGATGATTCGGTGCTGGATACGCAGAAGATGAAGGAGATACTTAAGGATGCTCCACCCAGATGGTCGGTGGTATCATGCCTTAAGGCATTGGCTCAGCATATATATGAGGATGTCCTTATCCTTGATCCTATGATCGTGGGAACGTTGTTTATCCTGATATGCGCTGCGATGGCTTTATACAGAAGCGGGAATCGGGTATTGCTGCTTCTGACGGCATCACAGATGATTGTTTTTTGCGGTATTCTTGTGTATTATGAGTATTGCGGCCGGTGGAGTCACAGGATTGTATTTGCAGCGTTGTTGGCAATGATGATCAGCCTGTTGCGGATATGGATGATATCCTGTGATGTTAAGGAAAACACAGATGTTTATAGATGTACATATGAATATGCTTATGCGGTTGTAATCCTGTCATGCATATCCGTTCTTCTGGGCAACCGGCTGGATTATAACAAATATGTAAGGGAAATGCCGGATTACAGCGGATTCTTTAAGAGCATTTCGGGGGATAAGGATACTCTGTATATTGCCGATACATTCACTTTCCAGTATGCATATAAATATGATGTGTTTAAATCCTATGGTGAAGGGAGCCTTGATAACTTCGTTGTTGTGGGGAGCTGGTTTGTGAATTCACCGCTGACACGCGGGATCACGACAAGATACGGGTACAGTAATCCGGTGAGAGCTCTGGCTATGGTGAGCGATGCGGAGGCAGAGGCGCAGACAGCTGCTGAGGAGAATACAGAGGAAGACGGCCTGAAAACAAAACGTGTGGTTCTTGTTGACAATATGTATCCTGAAGAGAAGCTTCTTTATATTAATGAGCATTATGGCGATCTTTATAAGAAGCAGCACGTGGAGAGAGCGTTTGACAAAGGTCCGGATGATTACGGACTGCGGCAGTATATAGTGAAGTGACAGTAGGTGTAAGCAGGTCTTTAAAATGATAACAACAATTAACGTTTTATTAATTATATTATGGGCGATCATTATCCCGTACATGCTTGGGAGCCTGATAGTCCGCTTTGACGGGTCGGATAACGGACACATGGTTGCGGCGAAGAATATATCTTATGGGTTTATGCTTATGTGCGTCCTCTTTCTTATTCCGGCAGTACCGATGATCCTTATGCATGTGCCCTTCCATATACTCAGCATGACCTGGGAGGCAGCTGTGTGCATATTGTGTGTACTTTCACTGATGGTTTTTTTCAGAGGGAAAAGGGCTGCAGAACCCGGAAAGCAAAAACAGGCAGGCGATGAACAGACGGCAGGAGAGCAGAACGGAAAAGTGCAGAATGAGCGGATATTTACCATACTTGTATGGATAGCTGCACTTATTGTGATAGCTTTTGAAATCTGTCTGCCGGTTCTGAGGATGCATGTGGATACGGATGATGCAAGGTTCCTGGTAGATGCAATGGAAGCGCTTAAAAAAGACACGCTGCTTGAGTATAATCCGATAACGGGAATCCATCACGGCGTGCCGGTAGGAGAGCAGATAAAGGATGTTACCGCACCTTTTCCCATATTTATAGCACTGGCAAGCACTCTGTTTAAGCTTCATCCGGCGATAACTGCGCATACAGTTATGCCAATGCTGTTCATTCCCTTAAGCTATGCGGTGTTCGTGCTTATCGGAGATCATATATTCAAGAGAAATGCGAAGGATACGGGGCTTTTCCTGCTGTTTCTGTCGCTTATACATCTTTTCTCTTTTGAGACGATTTATTCTGCCGGATATACGCTTCTTACGATAATATGGCAGGGGAGATCTGTTGCGGCCATGGTAATGCTGCCGTTTCTTTGGTATCTTCTGCTTGAACTTTCGGATAAGGATGCTGTGGGTGTCAGGGATTATATAATGCTTACGATGGCAGCTCTTGCGTGCGCAATGCTTAGCAACATGGGTTCGCTGTTTGCATTTATTCTGTGCATGGCGTATGCTCTGTCGTTTGCCATTCGTGGAAAATCAATAAAACCGCTCATTTTCATGGGGTTAAGCATGATACCTGATGTTGCGGTCATAGTAACCAGCAGGGTGTTGTATACCGGTATACTCTACAGATGACAGGCAGATTTAGACAAGTTTTGGCTCCTGAATCATAATATGTGCTTGAGCATTGGCTGTGGATTACCCTGTATATGCTGTACTGAGGTTAGGTAACATATCAAACGGAACTATAAAAGATGATCATAAATATGGTGGGCAGGATACGTGAAGGACTATATTCTTGATATAGTACATTTGAATAATGATTTTACCGGAAACGGGATGTACATGGCGCTGTATTTCATTACACTGCTGTTTATTGCTTTCTATCTGAAAGATAAACGGCTCAAGAATGCAATACTGTATCCGTCACTGATCCTGCTTGTGGGTATATATCTATGCGCTCCGGCAGTAAACAGATTTGTATTCTCGTTCTATGATGATGAGGTCAGGGGACGATTCAGCTGGCTGTTCATGGTTCCTGCCATTGCCGCAATGGGCTGTGTGTTAATGGTCAGAGGTGCTAAGGAGAAGAAGCAGCAGATACTGTTAACCGTGGCGATAATTCCGGTGATATTCTTAAGCGGTGTATTCCAGATCACGGATTACAGGTTCCCCAAGGCAGAGAATCTGTATAAGCTGCCGCAGGTCTGCATAGATATTGCGGATGATATTCTTGCAGAGCAGAGAAATGAAGGGGATGGCGTGGCCAGGCTTATAGTTCCGTATGAAACAGCCTATGCGTTCAGACAGTATGATACAGATATTGAGCTTATGTTCGGAGAGGATGCGACCTATGGCAGAATATGGGATTTAAGGCAGGCAGCGCTTGACAGTGTGGCTGCATGCGAGACCATGGTAACCTCATGCCCGGATATGGAGGTTATAAATATAGCAGCAGATCATTATGGGATGGAGTATATCGTTTTCGACTGTACATATACTGATTTCGGTCTTGAAAGCATAAATGATATGGGATATACGGAGGATGAGGATTTCGTCGGGGACAGGACGCCGGATCCCGGGGCGGTCGAGAGGATGAGCTCCAATATATCCATTGCGGACGGTCCCGGAAATGGCGAAGGCACCATTGGGAAAGGGACCAAAGGCAGACATTGGGATCTTGATGCATATGGACTTGAATACATGGGAACCTATGAGAGATATCTGTTGTATAGGTATAGGCGTGATAAATGATACGATGATAATTGATATGAGGTGAGAAATGTTATATAATATTGTATATGTGACCTTTGCGCCATAAAGCTGGAATGAGATGTTATCAGACCGGCAAAAGTAACTATTTGAGCAGGTTTGATCGAATCGTGGAGGGCTTGCCATGAGAGGAAAGAGAAGGATAACCGGATTTGTATCAATATTCGTGGCTGTAATATTGTGCCTTACTTCGACATTTCAGGTCTCGGCATTGGAAACCGGAGATGAGATCCTTCTGAATCAGGGAAATGGCAGTGAAACGGGAAGCCTGATACAGGCAGATGATACGCTGGACACTGTGCCGGATATCACTTCGGATGATATATCGGAAGATGCGTTAGATGATATGTCAAATAATGCGTCAGATAGTATATCAGATAACACATCGGAGATTTCACTTTACAGTACGCAGGATTACGCAGATACAGATAAAGGACAGGAAGACTGGGAAGCGGATGATGACAAAACATCGGATGCTGATACAGGCAGTAAAGCTTCCGCGGCTGACGGTACATCTGCAGCCGATAACGAAACGTCGGGCAATGAAGAAGAGGACGATGAATTAACAGATATAGTAAGGGTTAATCCGCTATATGAAGATGTGGTGGATGAATCCGATATTCCGTTGCCGCCGGAAGAAAGTACCGGGCTGATATCAGGTACTTCTTCGCAGGATGCTTATTCCCTGTATAATACTGCGCGCACATATGAATCCGCGCCTGTCAAAACATATAATGCCACATCTCCAAAAACCTATACGACCATAGCAGATGCTGCAGCCTATTTACGGGACTGCATGGAAGCCCATGAGAGTGAAATAAGAATAAATATAGATATCCCGTCACAAGAGTATGGAAACAACCTGAATTCGCTTTGGGATACCGTGCTTATTCAGGCAAAGACACATTCAGGTAAGGGAACGCAGGGAGATTCCATCAGTTACCAGTATGCAGGAGCCAGGGGACAGTACGGCAGCAGGGTGCTTGTTTATTATCCCGGTTATTATACAACAAAGGAGCAGGAGAACGAGCTGACTGCCAGGGTGTCACAGGTACTTGGATCTCTAAATCTTGAAGGATGTTCGGATGAGGTTAAAATTGCAAGAATACATAAATATATCACCGATCATGTAGTATACGATCATGCAAATCTTAATAATATCAATTATAAGCTTAAGTACACGGCATATGCGGCACTGATAAACGGAACAGCAGTCTGCCAGGGTTATTCTGTGCTGTTCTACCGTATGGCGCTTGATGCCGGGGTGGATGCAAGAGTAATAAGCGGCAAGGGAAACGGCGGTGATCATGCATGGAATATTGTGCGGATCAATGGGAAATATTATAATCTGGATTCGACATGGGATGCCGGCAAATCACCACGTGACTATGGCTACTATCTGAATAATTCGACATTTAACAACAGCCATGTAAGGGCGAGCACATCCAACTCCGGACTTGATTATACAAGCACTTCATTTAACAGACAGTACCCCATGGCGTCTTCCTCGCTTCCTTATCCCGAATCGGAGAAGAAGCATGCTTCTTCCGTTAAGTTTGTTCAGGGGGATACAGTGACGGCGGGCCTGGGTAAGACTGTTACCCTTGATGTAGCTGTTTCACCCTCGGATGCCTGGGATACATATGCAAGCTTCAGTATACTTTCGGGTGGTACGATAGGCTGTAGCTGGAGCTATGACGGTTCGGGTTCATATGTGAGAGTAGTGCCTTCATCTTCTTCGGCGGGATTTATTTTGGTTCGTGCAACGACCAGAGACGGAAATAAAACATGCGACTGTAAGATCGTGTTCAGAGAGAATACAACGCCCCTTGCTATAACAAAACAGCCCTCGGATGCTTCCGGGAAAGCGGGTGATAAGGTATCGTTCAACATAACGGCAACCGGTGAAGGAATTAAGTACCTATGGCAGTGCAGTGAGGACAACGGTTCCACATATAAGGATCTTAACAGCATCTGGGAAGGCTATAATACGGCTTCATTAAAGGTGCCTGTTACAGCAGCGCGCAACGGGTTTAAGTACAGGTGCGTTGTTACCGATGTGACAGGAACAGGCATTAATTCAAATGCTGCGACCCTGACCGTTACGGATGATTCGGGGAGCGGAACCGCCGATCCCTTTGTTCAGACGGAGATAACAGCAGATTCAGGGCAGCCGGGTTACCTTACTCAGGGATATTCAATGGAAGTAACGGGCAGCGTGGCCGGAACCAACAGGGATATCGTATTCACGAAGGTGAAGGGTGACGGAGTAAATATCAGTAAGCAGGGTGCCGATGCGGGACGGTTCAGGCTAAGGATCGATGCATCAGGGTGCAAAGTGGCTGCCGGAGACAGCGTTGAAGTCGTGGTGAAGGCCACTGTAAAGAACGGAAAGAAGGACGGAAGCGGTAAGTATTCGGATTATGTGAATGATAATTTCTATACGGTCAGGGTATATCCCGGATCGACTCTTACATTTGCACCGGATACAAGAAAGCTCTCCTACACATCGCCGGCAAGCGTAAATACGGGAACAACAGGCGGCAGGGATAACAGCGCCGTTGATAAAGATAATCAGATCACTGCCTTTACAGACTGTAAGGGAGTATTCATCAAGGTATGGGAGAATGAAGTAAAGGGTGAGCCTGTATGGAGCAGCTCAATAGCTGCCAAAGGAGGTAACTCCGCTGTGATCAGCGGGGATTCACTAGTAACGGCACTTAAGAATGCAGGGAAGCTGAGTGCTCCGGGTGATTTTATTTTCAGAATATATCCGTGCAACAGCAGCGGTAAGTATAACAAAAACGTCTATTCGGATGCGACAATGCATATTTACAGGATAAACGTGACGGGAACGGGAGTGGTTCCTGCGGCTTTCTATGGTCTGAATGGTCAGGAGATAGAGATCAAGGCATCGCCTGCCGATACAACATCGCTTAACTGGAGTGACAGTTCTTACTGGGCTGATGATACGGAGAAGAAAGAGGGTCAGGTACGGAAAGTTACCGTGGCCGGGGATAAGACGTATACGGCCGTACTTTCGCCGGTGACTGTTGATGTTACTAAGGTTACAATTAATTCAAGGGACGGAAGCAAGGTAATTAAGTTAGAGACGGGTAGATCACGTCAGCTGTCGGCTACCGTTGAACCATCGAATGCAACCGATAAATCAGTAAGCTGGAAGAGCAGTAATACGGATATAGTTAAGATAGATGATAAAGGGATTATTACAGGGGTTAAAGAAGGCGAGGCTTTAATCACGGTTACCTCAACCAGCAGGGGTCTTACAGATACTTGTACCGTAAAGGTTATGGATGAAGTGATCGAGGATGATTACGTCATAGATGGACAGGAGGTCAGGATGACAGCAAATGTGCCTGACGGA
The DNA here is from genome assembly GCA_024691125.1 of Lachnospiraceae bacterium. GTDB lineage: Bacteria > Bacillota > Clostridia > Lachnospirales > Lachnospiraceae > UBA2868. The sequence continues at coordinate 12,437 of JAILNV010000050.1, forward strand.
TCATCTGTGAAAAACGGTGCAAAGATAAGCCTTGACTGCGATCCTGCCGCTGCAATTGTTTACTATACGCTTGACGGTACTGCGCCTGCAGGAGATTATACGGGTAAGAATGCAAAGGGGACATATAAATACAGTGAACCTGTTACCATAGAAGGAGAGAACGGAAATAAGGTAACGGTCAGGGCAAGGGCGGTTCTGTATGGGTATAAGAGCTGTGAAGCGACCTTCAGTTATATCGTGGATGACTGGGGCGAGATAGATGATGAAGGCGATGATATAAAGGAAAAGATTCCGGACAGTGATCCTGAGAAGATACCAAAGGCGGTATGGTATACATTTAAGGGGGACAACAGGATATATTACCCGGACAGCACAGCACAGACAATTTCGGTAAATAAGGCCGCTACCGGCGGGAAAGTGATTTTTAATAATGAAATATCCGTATTTTACGGAAATGTGAAGCTTGTTGAAGGCAGGGATTATAAGGTATCATACAGTAATAATGTTTCGCCGGCCCGTGCTTTTGACATTTTGCCCCCGACTGTTATATTGAAAGGTATGGGGAACTATTACAAAGGAAGTTCGCAGTTCTGCTTTACCATATCTGAGGCAGAGGAGCAGACTGACGTTTCCGATATTAAGATCGCGTGTCTTAATAAGGCACCTGAGTATACCGGCAGCAGGCTGACTCTTGATGATCTCTATGCACCTGACAGTAAGTTGGGATATAATAAGGTGAC
>JAILNV010000066.1 GCA_024691125.1 Lachnospiraceae bacterium
GAAACAGCAAGACTTCCGTTTAAAGTGTACTTCAGCTTATCATCAAGAAAAGTTATCTTTGCGGACTTAAGCGTTTCTATCTTATCATACAGAGAAATCACATCTTTGTATTCAGCCGGAATCTTATGCGGTATATAGCAGTCTCTTATATCCATCTCGATAACACTTCTATCTATGTTATCAAGTGCAGTCTTTGCTATCTCAAATATTCTGTCCGCATCGGCCCTGTCCTCGATCTCATCATACAGATAATAGCCTTTATCATCTGACTTTAACTCACCAACAGGGTTCTTCTTATTTCCGGAGCCGTCTACACATTTAAGCTTATCTACCGCTTCCTTAAGTGCTTCCTCATCATATTTGATATCAGGCATGACCTTATACTGAATCGGATACAGCCAGGAAACAATCCACTCATACGGTTTCTGATCGTTCATGATACGGTTAAGCTCGTCTGTCATATCAGCCTTAAGACCTATGTCCTCACATTTTATGGTCTCGCTGTAGCCGTCACGTCCTTCAAACATAAGCGATATGTTTGAATAATCAACACCCGGAATATAATTTCTGAGAAGATAATCATTCATCTGAGCTGTTGTAAACGTGGCGGCATTTACGTTGTTGATATATGTTCCGTACGGAAATCTGTATCTGAAATAATATGACATGGCTCCATAAGCCATGATTCCAAGCAGCACGAGGCTTCCGAACACGATTCCAACAATCTTTAAAACCTTATTCAGCATAAAACATACCTTATCCGGAAAGTTCAGGGCAACAATTACTTATTCTCTTTCTTAAGGTCATTGGCGTCGAAAGCTTCTTCGATAGGAGCGCCTGCAGGAACCATAGGGAATACCTTGTCATCAGGATCTATAACGCATTCAAGGAGCACCGGGGCATTAAGCGAAAGAGCCTTCTTAACCGCATCTGCCACCTCTTCCTTCTTCGTAATCCTGATAGCCTCACAGCCAAGTCCTCTAGCCACCATCTGGTAATCAACCTTATCTGTAAGTACCGTATTTGAATACCTTCCGCCGTAGAACAGCGTCTGCCACTGTCTTACCATACCAAGAACCTCATTGTTTATGAGCACCTGGATAATGGGTATGTTATAACGGCTTGCTGTTGCCAGCTCATTCATATTCATACGGAAACATCCGTCTCCTGCTATATTTATAACAGTCTTGTCAGGACGTCCTACCTTGGCTCCGATACATGCTCCAAGACCGTATCCCATGGTACCCAGACCACCTGATGATAAAAAGGTTCTGGGATCCTTATATTTATAGTACTGCGCCGCCCACATCTGATGCTGTCCTACATCTGTAGTGATTATCGCTTCCCCGTTTGTCTGTCTGTAGAGCTCTTCTATAACGTAAGGGCATGTCAGCTTATCGCTTTCATAGCTTAACGGATACTGTTCCTTAAGCTCTGCGATCTTAGCAAGCCACTCGGGATTACTCTTCTTAGCTACCTTTTCATTAAGTATCGTAAGGACCTCTTTAACATCTCCGATGATGCTTGCATCGGTCTTTATATTCTTATCTATCTCTGCAGGATCGATATCTATATGCAGTATCTTTGCCTTGCTTGCGAACCGGCTTGCCTTTCCGACTACCCTGTCGGAAAATCTTGCGCCGACGGCTATCAGCAGATCGCACTGGCTTACTCCGAAATTGGAAGCCTTGGTCCCGTGCATTCCGATCATTCCGGTATACAGCTCGTCTGTACCGTCGAAGCCTCCCTTACCCATGAGTGTATCGCATACAGGCGCTTCAATCCAGTGAGCGAACTCGGAAAGCTCGGCACTTGCACCTGATATAACCGTTCCACCGCCTGTGTAAATGTATGGCTTCTTTGATTTTTCAATAAGCTTAACAGCCTTCTCTATATCCTCATCAGTATATCTCTTCGGAATGTCCAGCTTATAAGGCTCTTTCTTCTTATATTCTGCCTTATTTGCGGTAACATCCTTAGTTATGTCAACCAAAACCGGACCCGGTCTGCCGCTCCTTGCTATCGCAAATGCCTTCCTTAGCGTATCTGCCAGCTGATCCACATCCTTTACAATATAACCATGCTTTGTGATAGGCATGGATACACCGGCAATATCCACCTCCTGGAAGCTGTCCTTTCCAAGTGCGGGAAGATTAACATTACAGGTTATTGCAACAATGGGAATACTGTCCATAAAGGCAGTAGCTATACCCGTTACCAGATTGGTAGCTCCGGGACCCGATGTAGCCATACACACTCCCACCTTACCGGTAGCCCTTGCATAACCGTCTGCGGCATGAGCAGCACCCTGTTCGTGTGAAGTAAGATAATGCTTTATTGTATCCCTGTACTCATACAAGGCATCATATATGTTAAGGATCGTTCCTCCGGGATAACCGAATACGGTATCTACTCCCTGCTCCTTAAGACATTCCATTACTATCTGTGCGCCTGTTAACTGCATAGTTATCTCCTTAATAAAAATCAGATTTTGCTTTTTGCACCGCTTCCGTATATTTAAAGCTCAGAATCCGTTACGCCTTGGGAATTTCAAGTATGGCACCGCGGTTACCGCTTGTCACCATTGCGGCATATCTTGCAAGATATCCGGTCGTAACCCTGGGCTCCCTGGGTGTCCATGCTGCCCTTCTCTTTGCCAGCTCTTCATCGGAAACCTTAAGATTTATCGAATAATTATTTATATCGATCTCTATTATATCGCCCTCTTCAACAAGTGCTATCGGACCACCGACAGCTGCTTCAGGTGAAACGTGTCCTATCGATGCACCTCTTGATGCGCCCGAGAATCTTCCGTCGGTAATAAGAGCCACAGTGGAGCCAAGTCCCATTCCTGCGATAGCAGATGTGGGATTAAGCATTTCTCTCATACCAGGACCACCCTTGGGACCTTCGTATCTTATAACAACCACGTCTCCTTCAACGATCTTACCGCCTTTAATAGCCTCTATTGCATCCTCTTCGCAGTCAAATACTCTCGCAGGGCCTTCATGCTTAAGCATTTCGGGAACAACAGCCGAACGCTTGACAACAGAACCGTCAGGCGCAAGGTTGCCCTTAAGCACAGCCAGACCACCTGTCTTTGAATAAGCGTTATCAATTGTCCTTATAACCTCGGGATCCCTGTTCACCGAATTCTTAACAGCTTCTCCGATCGTCTTGCCGGTAACTGTCATGCAGTCCTGATTGATAAGTCCTATATCACACAGCTCCTTAACCACCGCATATACACCGCCTGCCTCGTTAAGATCCTCCATATAAGTAGGGCCTGCCGGAGCAAGATGACAAAGATTGGGAGTCTTCTCACTTATGGGATTGGCGAAGGATATATCGAAATCAAAGCCTATCTCATGCGCTATTGCCGGAAGATGGAGCATTGAATTGGTCGAACATCCGAGTGCCATATCCACAGTCAGTGCATTAAGTATCGAATCCTTCGTAATGATATCGCGCGGTCTTATGTTCTTATTAAGCATATCCATTACTGCATAGCCCGCACGCTTTGCAAGTTTAAGCCTCTCTGAATACACGGCGGGGATGGTTCCGTTACCGGGAAGACCCATGCCAAGGACCTCTGTAAGACAGTTCATTGAATTGGCAGTATACATACCTGAACATGATCCGCAGGTAGGACATACCTTTTCTTCATACTCTGTAACATCAGCCTCTGTGATCTTGCCCGCTGCATATTCTCCCACAGCTTCAAACATGGATGAAAGGCTTCTCTTCCTTCCCTTTACATGGCCGGCAAGCATCGGACCGCCCGACACAAATACGGTAGGAACATTAACTCTTGCAGCTGCCATAAGGAGTCCCGGAACATTCTTATCACAATTGGGGATCATCACAAGAGCATCAAACTGATGCGCAATAGCCATTGCCTCGGTCGAATCGGCTATAAGATCTCTTGTGACCAGAGAATACTTCATTCCTATGTGCCCCATTGCAATACCGTCACATACGGCTATAGCGGGAAACATTACGGGAGTACCGCCCGCCTCCGCAACGCCAAGCTTAACAGCCTCGGCGATTTTATCAAGATTCATATGTCCGGGAACTATCTCATTATATGAGCACACTATCCCGACCATGGGCTTCTTCACCTCTTCCGGTGTATATCCGAGCGCATTAAGCAGTGAACGCGCCGGCGCCTGTTGCATACCGCATTTCATGTTGTCACTTAACATATCCCGTATCCTCCCTGTCAATCCTTTGTCTTATTCATAACTAAAAATCTGATATATCTATGCTGAATACTTCTGTCTGCATCAAATCATCCTGACAGTTTAATGCTGAACAGCTTCATAAATCATCTGTCATCAGATCCTCTCGGCGATCAGATCTCCCATCTCATCACATTTGACCTGAGGTTCTCCGGGTTTTGCAAGGTCTATCGTTCTGTAGCCCTCTTTAAGAACCAGCTTAACCGCATTTTCAATTGCGTCAGCCTCCTTATCAAGATCAAATGAATATCTTAACATCATTGCCGCGCTTAAGATCGTTGCAATGGGATTGGCTATATTCTTACCGGCAATATCCGGAGCCGAACCGCCCGAAGGTTCGTACAGCCCGAACTTCGATTCGTTAAGCGAAGCCGAAGGAAGCATTCCTATAGAGCCCGTTATCATCGATGCCTCATCGGAAAGGATGTCTCCGAACATATTCTCTGTAAGCACAACATCGAACTGCGCAGGATCCTTTACAAGCTGCATCGCACAGTTATCAACAAGCATTAGGCTGTATTCAACCTCGGGATAATCCTTAGCCACCTCGTCCGTAACCTTACGCCACAATCTTGAAGAATCCAGTACATTGGCCTTATCTACGAGCGTAACCTTCTTACGGCGCTTCATCGCGATATCAAAGCCCTTAACAGCTATACGCCTTATCTCATTCTCATTATATGTAAGGGTATCGACCGCAGTCATAACCCCGTCGATCTCCTTTGTATATCTTTCTCCGAAATACAGACCACCGGTAAGCTCACGCATCATCATCATGTCGAAGCCCTTATCGGCCACATCCTCTTTAAGAGGGCACGCCTCCTTAAGCTCGGGATACAGATATGCAGGGCGAAGATTGGCGAACAGATTAAGCGCCTTTCTTATACCGAGAAGACCTGCTTCGGGACGCTTCGACGGCTCCAGCTTATACCACGGAGATGTTGCCGTATTGCCACCGATGGAACCCATGAGCACGGCGTCGCTCTTCTTTGCCTCCTCGATGGTTTCATCCGTAAGCGGAACACCGTTTACATCGATGGAGCATCCACCCATCAGAAGCTCAACGAATTCGAACTCATGACCATACTTCTCTGCCACTTTATTAAGCACCTTCTGTGCCTGTGTAACTATCTCGGGACCGATTCCGTCTCCCTTAATGCTTGCTATGCGGTATTTCATTTCCTGTTCTCCTCGTATATGTATGATTAAATGGTCAAAAGCCTTTCAACATCACAGGCTTGCGACGCGAAGCCGGTCCTTTAGGGCTTGATGGTGGATGGCTTTCTTTCACCGTATCGGATTAAACAATGCAAGGATGCCCTGCCGAGCATCCTGTTTTTTCGTTCCATATCAAGTCCTGGCCGACCACTTTTACCGGCTGCACTGTAAGAAGATATTCCTACTCTGCTCCGGGCTTCTCTACCTCTGTGATCGCACTTTTCTTCATGGGAATCCTGCAGTTTTTGTTATTACCGAACTCTACGATAACGGTATCATCCGAAATATCAATGACAACGCCGTAGAAGCCGCTTGTAGTACACACATAGCTTCCCACTTCTATGTCTGCAAGCATTGCTTCATGCTTGGCCTGTTCCTTTTTCTGCGGTCTGTAGAACATAAAATACATAAGACCGCCGAACAGTACGATCCATCCGACCATATAAATTATAGAACCGGTTCCGCCCGCAGCTGCAGTCTCACTTAATAATAAACTCATATCTCTTCCTCCAACAAATGATAACACTTTTCTAATAATACACAACTTTGCCTACTTCATCAAGTATTTTTTAGCTCTTCAAGCCTTCTCTTCTTATAGGCGGCAAATTCGCCTTTATCAAGGGCATCTCTTATCTCCTGCATCATATTGTTATAAAAATAAAGATTATGCTGGACGCACAGTCGCATTCCCAGCATTTCCTTAGCCTTCAGCAGGTGACGTAAATAAGCCCTTGAGTATCTTGCACAGGTCGGACAGCCGCATCCTTCCTCTATCGGACTGTCATCAAGCTCATATTTTGCGTTGAACAGATTAAGCTTTCCGTATCTCGTATATACATGTCCGTGTCTTCCGTTTCTTGAGGGATAAACACAGTCAAAAAAGTCCACGCCCCTGTCAACCGCTTCCAGAATATTCGCAGGCGTTCCTACACCCATAAGATAAGTAGGCTTATCTTGGGGAAGATAAGGTACCGTAGCCTCGATCGCAGCATACATTTCTTCATGACTCTCGCCTACCGCCAGACCGCCAATTGCATATCCGTCAAGCTCAAGCTCTGCTATTTCCTTAGCATGCGCAATCCTTATATCCTCAAATACAGCGCCCTGGTTTATTCCGAAAAGAAGCTGTTCCTTATTGATAGTATCGGGCAGGCTGTTGAGCCTCTTCATCTCATCCCTGCATCTTACCAGCCATCTTGTGGTCCTGTCTACCGAAGCCTGTACATATTCGCGGTCGGCCCGTGAGCTTGGACACTCATCGAAGGCCATTGCTATCGTCGAGGCAAGATTACTCTGTATGCGCATACTCTCCTCCGGACCCATGAATATCTTCCTGCCGTCCACATGAGAGCTGAAGTACACTCCTTCTTCCTTAATCTTCCTGAGGCTGCTTAATGAAAATACCTGAAACCCACCAGAATCCGTAAGTATGGGTTTGTTCCAGGACATGAACTTATGTAAACCACCAAGCTTCTTGACGATCTCATCCCCGGGTCTTACATGAAGATGATATGTGTTGCTGAGCTGAACCTGAGTGCCTATCCTTTCAAGATCTTCTGTTGAAACAGCTCCCTTTATCGCTGCCACGGTTCCCACATTCATAAACACAGGCGTCTGTATCACACCGTGTACAGTGGTCATTTCCGCTCTTTTGGCATTTCCTTCTTTTTTTAATACTTTATATGTCATTATTCTTTTAAGACCTCATTGCCAGCCTATTTCCTTAAGATACTCTTCAAGCGTCAGGCCGCTTTTGTAGATATCCTTTGCGGCTTCTTTACCTACGTACCTGTAGTGCCATGGTTCGAAGATAATGCCGGTAATATATTCCTTTCCCTCCGGATACCTGAGGATAAATCCGTATTTATAAGCATTTACCGCCAGCCATCTGCCTGCCTTTGTTTTGGCAAACCCTTCATTAAGCTCGGTATATCCCGGAGTCACTATATCAAGCGCCATTCCAAGTTCATGCTCGCTGGTTCCGGGGATTATAACCGAATACGAACCTATTCTGAATGCGTCGAGATATGAAAGTCCCTGTTTCGTATATCCTCTTATCTTTCTGTCGAACAGCTCCTGCTGATGCTCATGGCTTCTGTATGCCGAACATACTGTAAGCGTTACTCCATCCTTTTCCGCAGCGTCAAACATTTCCGCAAGAGGAAGTGCAACCTCTTCCCTTATCCTCGCGTTACCGTTAATATTCACAAGCTGTGCATCATAATCATCGGGAATGGGATTCTGCTTATTCACAAGCAGAAGCTTCCATTCCTGTCCCTTAGACGGGACATAATAATTATTTGTGTTTTCATCATTCTTAGGATCTGTTTTATTCTCGGATACAGTCTCATTTCCGGAGACAGCTCCATCCTCTGAAACAGTTCCGTTAAGCGAAAGCTCCATGAACTTCTTCCAGCGTTCTTCTTTACTGTCATTATCAGTCTCGGGATCCTCTGTTCCAGATTCCTTTATATCATCCTTCTCTTTGTTCTTACCCTCGCTTTCCAGATATTTCTTAAGGTCATCAGCAGTGAATGCTTCTTCCTCATTCGATCTGTCACCTATAATATCGGGATAATCTGTTTTATCTGTCTTTGCCTCTGTCTTTGCTTCTGTCTTCGTTTCTGTCTTTGCTTCTGTCTTCGTTTCTGTCTTTGCTTCTGTCTTTACTTCCGTCTTTGTCTTTGCCGCTGCCATATCCTGCGATACTATAACGCTTCCGAGAAGAATGCTCACACCCGTCACCGTTATGCATATTTTCTTTAATGTTTTCACTTTCATTGAAAATTTACCCGCCTGTCTTATGTATATACTCCCTCAATCAATTTCATTCCAATAAACATTCATATATTGTAAGTTATTTTTATTTATTATTCAACGAAATATTTTACAACAGGATTGATTTCTGCTATTCTATTCCGAGTAAGTACAGGAATCACTCCGGTCGGAGATTTCAGCATAAACGAAAGGGCACTAAAATGGCAGGATCTGTATACGGAACCAATTTCAGGATAACAACATGGGGAGAATCACACGGAAAAGCTCTGGGCGTGGTCATCGACGGATGTCCTGCCGGTCTTGAGCTGAATGAAGAGGATATCCAGACCTTCCTTAACAGACGCAGGCCCGGACAGTCTGCTTATACAACCTCAAGGACCGAGAGTGATGAGGTTCAGATACTGTCAGGCGTTTTCGAGGGGTTCACCACAGGTACCCCGATATCTCTTATTGTTTATAATAAAGATCATCATTCCGCAGACTACTCGGAAATAGCTTCATATTACAGACCCGGACATGCCGATTATACATTTGATGAAAAATACGGCTTCCGTGATTACCGCGGCGGGGGACGATCATCAGGCCGTGAAACAATAGGCCGTGTCGCTGCCGGAGCCGTTGCATCCAAAGTACTGGGTGAGCTTGGCATTAAGCTTACCGGTTATACCAGGTCCATAGGCGCGGTCAGTATAAGCGATGATAATTTTGACCTTTCCGCCATAAATGACAATCCGTTATATATGCCGGACAGAAATGCCGCTGTACAGGCATCGGAATACCTTGATAAGCTCCGGTCAGAAGGCAATTCCGCCGGCGGCGTGGTTGAATGCATCATAAAAGGAATGCCTGCGGGTATCGGCGAGACTGTGTTTGATAAGCTGGATGCAGAGCTTGGAAAGGCGATAATGAGCATAGGCGCCGTCAAGGCGTTTGAGATCGGCGACGGGATCAGGGTATCCAAGGCAAAGGGAAGCACGAACAACGATCCTTTCATTCAATCCACCGAAAAGCCCGGCAGGATCATTAAAGGAACCAATCATTCGGGAGGGATCCTGGGCGGTATGTCAGATGGCTCAGACATTGTATTACGAGCTCATTTCAAACCCACTCCTTCAATAAGTATGCAGCAGAATACGGTCACTAAAAACGGTGAGGAAATATCAATAAAAATAAAAGGCCGCCACGATCCAATCATCGTACCACGTGCTGTGGTAGTAGTTGAATCCATGGCAGCCGTAACTTTACTTGATCTCCTCATACGCAACATGGGTGCCCGTATGGATTATATGAAAACAGTATACGGTCGTGGGATCACTGACAGTCGGTCCTGACCCTCATGATCTGATCTTTATTATCAGTCCCTGTTTTCTTTAACCTTCATTATGACAATACCGTTGCCCTTGGTAACCTTCATTTCGGGACCGTTCATGACAAGGGTATTGTTTTCAAGATCCACGTTGAAGAAGGTCATCGTGTCCGTTTCATGATTAAGGGAAACCAGGTGCTTTGAATCCGGGAAAATGGCTATATCCTTGGGATAGTCACCGCTTATCGGAAGCACGAACTTCTTGGTAAGAAGTCCCGTTTCCTTGTCGATCTCGAAAGCTCCCACGCTGTTATCTCCGGCATTGGAACAGAACAGATACTTATTGTCCGCTGACAGCTTCATTGCGCACGCTGCAGAATCACCTGCATGATAGCTGTTGATCGTAGCTATTGTCTGAAGCTTGTTAAACACCGGATTGTTATTCTCCTCTTTATAATCATAAACCTCTATCGTATTATTCAGTTCATGGATTATGTAGCAGAACTTTCCGTCCTTGCGGAATTTGATATACCTCGGAGCCGACTCCTGGTCACAGCGCACGATATCCGCAAGCTTGATCTTACCTGTATTAGTATCCAGCCTGTAGATCTTCACATGATCGAGTCCCAGATCACAGGCACACAGATAATGATTATCTCTCGTCATCTTAACGCAGCTAACATGCGGTCTGAAATTCCTCTCGGCTATGCTGCCGATCCCCTTATGAAATACCTCATCCGTTATCTCACCTACCGACCCGTCATCTTTCAGCCTGAGCACGGTTATCTTTCCGTCGTGATATCCGGCAACAAACAAAAATCTGTCTGTATAATCGGTCGAGATATAACATCCTCTCATTCCGTTTATCGAAGCCTTATTTATAGCTTCCAGATTTCCGTCCTTAAGTATCCTGAAGGACTCAACTCCCATATCGGTTATAGAATAAATAAACCTTCCGTTATGAGATATTGTAAGATATGATGAATTGGTTATGGATATATGCTCTTTCTCTGTAAGGCGGCCTTCCTTTATGTCCGCGTCATATACCCTTATTCCCCAGTCACTCTCTCCCGTATAGGTTGATACATAAGCTACATACTTATCCATGTGTCCTGACTCTCCCGATTATCTTAATTCTCCCATTTCCATGGCAAGATCCTGATTGAATTCTTCTTCCTCTTCTTCTCTCTTTCTGTTGTCATTGTTATTCCCGTTATAGCTTCCTATCGTAACTCCGTTCTTGGCCGGTGCAAGGAAGATACCGACGATCATACCGAAGAAAAGTCCCACAAGCAGGATCAGTATCTTTTCTCTTCTTCTGTACAGCGCATAAACAATTCTTTTCATTACCCTCTCCTTTTCATTTATTGTATTTCATAATCTCCCGATGGGATTTATTAACTCCTGTGTTTCTTCTTAGCCTTCTTCACTACAGCCTGTCCGATCAGGACAAGAACCGTTCTTGGCGGAACCTCTACCTGTTTATTTCCGTTTTCATCAAGGATCACCTCATATTTATCATCCCCGGCGGCTTCCGTATCAAGGCAGTAATTCCATTCCATATCCTTAGGAAGTCTCGGAAGAGCGAAATAATGAGCCTCCCAATGCATATTCGTAGCTATATAGAAGTAATCATCCGGCCTGCTTCCTTCTGCATATTCCCCGCACAGCATGGTTCCAATATGCCTTATATGCGTATCCATCTGTGGATACCATGCAGCCTCCGAATGATAGGATATATCGGGATAACCGCAGGACTTCGAATCAAGAAGCGTTGCTTCCTTTGACATTCTGAGTATCGCGTGTGACTTTCTTAACTCAATAAGCATTTTAACATATTCAAGGAGCTCACTGCTTCTGTTATTATACTTCCAGTTAAGCCAGGTTATCTCATTATCCTGACAGTACGGATTATTATTTCCGTTCTGTGAATTCATAAATTCATCGCCGGCCATTATCATCGGCGTTCCCTGACTGAACATAAGCAGACAATACGCATTTTTAAGCTGCTTCATGCGAAGCTTAAGGATCGCATTCTTTCGGGTATTGCCCTCCGTTCCGCAGTTCCAGCTGTAATTATACCCTGTTCCGTCCTTATTATCCTCGCCGTTAGCCTCATTATGCTTATAATCATAAGATACCAGATCATTGAGCGTAAAGCCCTCAAATGATGTGAGATGATTGATCACCTTAATGTTCTGCGGATTACATCTCTGCCTGTACATGAATTTACTAAGCATATCCTCATCGCTCTTAAGGAAACGCCTCATGTCGGTAAGATAATCCTGATTGTATTCGGCCAGGAAACCATTCACACAGCATCCGGCGGTTGCAAACACAGCTGCATGATCGTATCTCTCATAATAGATCTTCGTCTCTGTAAGCCTCGGTGTTGTGGCAATAAGATCAAGCGGAAGCCGGTTGCCGAAGATATGGAATCCATCTATATGATATTCACTCTGCCAGAAGATCAGACAGTCCATCACGAGATTACGATTGATCTCCTCAGGAAAATAGAACTGCATTACCACTTCAATTCCTGCCCTGTGCAGAGCCTTGACCATATCCTTGAACTCATTTACGGAATCCTGTGAATATGAATACTGCGGCTTGGGCAGGAAATAAGAGCCGGCCTTGAAGCCCCAATAATTTATCCTGCGTTCTGTTCCTGTTGTTTTCCCTTCTTCATCAAGTTCACTTGACTTATAGCTCTTAATAACATCGCATTCATCGAAATCATACGCCGGCATCAGCTCCACCTGCGTGATTCCGAGCTCATTAAGATACGGTATCTTCTCCTGTATCCCCAGGAAGGTTCCACGCCCGGTAACCTGGGACGAAACATGCCTTGTAAAGCCCCTTACATGGAGCATATACCCGACAACCTCATTGTATGGCAGCTTAAGCGGCCTGTCACCTTCCCAGTCATACTCATCATGATAAACAAGACAGTGTTCCGAGCGGGTTCTGAATTCCCCCCATTTACGCCTGTTTGAAAGGCTCTTGCAGTAGGGATCCCTCATTGCCTCGCCGTTTACGGTATAACTGTATGATATTTCTTTATGATCGAGCCCTTTTACGACCGTTGAAAATACACTTCCGGCTACGTGATGCTCATTCATGTTTATGTTATATATTGTCTTCCCACTGTTATCATATATCTTAAGCTGCAGCTTTCTGTCCGAAGGAGAGGAAGCACAGAACTGAATACCATCTTCTGATATGCTTGCCCCCTGCGGATACGCACTGCCTGTTACTACATTTTCCGTATTATCACCCATCTGTTCATCCCAAAGCTTTCACATTTTCCATAGTAAACGAAATAAATAATTTCGGCTACTATATATATTTATAAAGTATAGCACAAATCAGATTATACTTCCAACAGTTTCGGAATTAAATCCTGCCTCCTTTATGAACCTCGATTCTGTCTTACCGTACTCATCCCTGTGAATGCCAAGAAGCCACAAGCGCTTACGGCATCTTGTCATGGCAACATAGAAGAGTCTTCGTTCCTCCTCAATCTGCACTGTGGTTTCACACCTTTTACCGGGAAATATACCTTCCTGCAGTCCGATCATTATAACGTTATCGAATTCAAGCCCCTTGGAACCATGTATGGTCATAAGTTCGATATCAGGACAGCTTTCCTCTATGCATTTACCAACGTTCACCGGGCTCCTGTCTGACTGCTCAAGCCACTCATGAATGGATCTGCAATTTCTCGCCCTGTCTTTAAGTTCATTTATGGCTTCATCTGCATCTCTTTCATTGCGGTCACTGAAATAGTGTTCTTTTATAAATCTTTCAAGGCCGATTCCCTTCAGCATATAATTTACAGCTCCGAAGCAGTTCATCCCGGATATATACTTAATATCAGCGAATAGTTTATCGCATTCCTTACGCAGCATCTTATTGTTTCCGTAGTATTCAAGCACCTTCTCCGCCGTTATATGTTCCTGAATTATGCTTTCTCTTGTAAGTCCTCTCTCCGGCCTGTTGAGTATCCTGAAAAGCTCATCCCTGTTATCATCGAATCCTTTACCGGATGCCAGCTTAAGATATGCAGTAACATCTTTGATCCATTCATTATTAAAGAACCCTTCGCTTCTGTCTTTTCTTCTGTATGGAATCCGCATTCTCCTTAATGCACCTTCCACAATATCAGCACTTTGGGATGTACGGTACAGTATACCGGTTTTTTCATGAGCCGGGTTACCATCATTGGCTTTGGAAATCATTCCATCTTTTATCCCATTTACTATCCAAACACAGTATTCGGCTTCATCGGCGGAATTTCTGAAGCATTTATATTCAATTCTGCTTTTTTCTGCCGTATGACATATCTGATGTTTGGAAAATCTGTCTTTATTGCAGCTTATCAGTCTTTCGGCATGCCTGATGACTTCTTCATGGCATCTGTAATTTAGCTTTAATTCAACGATCTTAGTTTCGGCATAATCCCTTACAAAGCTCTTCATAACGGCAGGCTCGGCTCCTCTGAAGGAATAAATGGACTGATCATCGTCACCCACACAGAATATATTATGCCTGTCACCTGCCAGAAGACGCAGAACCTCATACTGCCTTCTGTCAATATCCTGAAATTCATCAACAAGGATATACCGGTATCTTTCCTGCCATTTTTCTAATATCCTGTCGTTTCCCCTTAGTGCCTTAAGACACTCATTTACCATATCGTCGAAATCTATATATCCCTCCGACTT
>JAILNV010000095.1 GCA_024691125.1 Lachnospiraceae bacterium
GAAACCGTCTGTACGTCCGATCTGAGCTGAAGAACCTGTTGTACCCTGGATGATAAGAGCGTTGATCTCTTTGATACCCTGAGCATCTGCGTAAGCCTTAAGCCACTCGCCTGCTGCCTTACCTTCTGTAAGGAAGTCAGATCCTACCCATGAAACATACTTGTCTGAATCATCGATGGTTCTGTCGATTACGATTACAGGAATGCCTGCGTCTTCACACTCTGTAAGAACTGTATCCCAACCCGTTGAAACGATGGGGTCGATGATGATGTAATCAACATCCTGCTCGATGAAGGATCTTACTGCCTCAAGCTGTGCTGCTGAATCATTGTCGCAGTCTACAAAGCTTAAGTTGTAACCATTTGCCTCACTGAAAACGTCCTGACATGACTTGGTTGAAGCTGTACGCCAGTCAGACTCATGACCAACCTGTGCGAAACCTACGTTGATAAGCTCGCCTGAAGCTGCTGCGGGCTCTGCTGCCTCTTCTGTAGCTTCTTCTGCGGGAGCTTCTTCTTCCTTAGCTTCCTCTGCAGGTGCCTCTGCTGCGGGTGCTGCCTCAGCTGCGGGTGCTGCTGCAGGTGCTGCTGCCTGGCCACCACAAGCGGTAAGGCCAAGAACCATTGTTGATGCAAGAATTGCTGCCAAAAGTTTCTTCTTCATAAATAATTCCCTCCTGTTACGAAAAAGTTATTTGTTTTGTCAAGGGCTATTCCTTTGACGATATTATCCTAACGTTTTTATTTCAAGAAAGGAATTGACAAAAAACTTAAGTATGTTGAAATTTTTAACCCTCTTATCACCTATGGTTGAATTTTCTACGATTCGGGTTTGATTTTTTACTTAACTCCTAATCCTCCGCTATTACCGCTGTCTCTCCCGACGTTATCTCATACGGAAGTAATACAGTGACCACTGTTCCCTTACCGTATTCCGAATCAATATGGATCCCGTACCTTTGCCCGAACTTAAGCCTTATACGCTCATTAACATTGTAAAGACCGAATATTTCGCCCTCTTCCCTGTTTCCGCCCGCATCTGTCTGTGTTTCAGTTTTTTCGCCGGCGTTTTTCTTCCTGTTTATCTGTTCAAGTCTTTCCTGTGTTATCCCGATCCCGTTATCTTCTATATTTAAATAGATGCACTCACTCTCAATCTTGCCTGTGATGGAAATATTCCCGCCGCCGCGTTTATTCTTGATACCATGATACAGCGCATTCTCAACCAGCGGCTGTAGAGTGATCTTAGGTATTTTGGACCCATATATTTCTTTTGGAACATCGATACTGTATGTGAGGATATCCTGATATCTTACCTGCTGTATCTCAAGATAGCTGTTTACATGCTTCATTTCCTCACCAATGGTAACGATATCCCTTCCCTGTCCCAATGATGTCCTGAAAAAATCTGACAGACTTCCAACCATACTCACAACCTTGGTCTGATCTCCTGCCTCCGCAAGCCATATTATGGTATCCAGTGTATTGTATAAAAAATGGGGATTTATTTGTGCCTGCAGCAGTTCCAGCTCGGCAACGCGCAGATTCTCCTGCTCTGTCCTAACCTGTGATATAAGATTGTTTATCCTCTCGATCATTTCATCAAGCGACCTGCTGAGCACTCCGAGTTCGGCTCCCGTGTCAAGATTGGCACGTACACTGAGATCTCCTCCTGCCACTCTTTCGGTAACACGGCTTAACTCCCTTACCGGACTGGTAATTGACTGGGATAAGTTAAATGAAATAAGTATTACCAGGGCAAGAACTATCAATGCCGCAAGAAACAGGTAGGAGAACCCCTTCTCGTAGAAGCTTAACATCTCATTCTTAACCTGCTGCATATCCTGTATCTCATAATAAATGAACTGCAGTATCGTTTCTCTGACAAGACCCGTAACTATCTGCACATCATTTTCCCATATTTCTATATTATCCTCATACTTGTCTCCATCCTTGAGATTGTCCCTGATCCTGTGCGTATAAGTACTTAGATTATTCAGATACTTACGTACATCCTCCAGACGGGTTGCATTATCACTGCTTATATCAGTCTTGGCATCCAGTGAATTCACTACTCTGGTAGCCTCGTTCAGCATGCTTTCCAGATCTGATTCCTCATAGGTTTTGTTTTCGACTATAACAAGATATGTTTCATAATCGAAATCCTTCTTGAAATCAAGACTGAACTCGCTGGCACTTCCTGCAGCATCTATTATTTCATTGTATCTTCTGTTCTGGATCGTCAGCGTAACCATAAAAAAGCCCATAAGAATAAGTATGGGCAGGATAATTACAACGTACGAATATCTGATTTTGGATGCAAGGGGCATATCTGCCCAAAGGTGTTTGATTTGTTTCATGATAACTCTTTATACTGTGTGGGGGTCATGCCCTGAGTCCTCTTAAAGAGATAGGAAAAATAGTGAGGATCCTTGTACCCCACCTCATAGCTTATATCCGAACCCCGTTTGGACGTGCAGCGAAGAAGTTCCTTAGCTTTATTCATGCGGTAATCCGTAAGATATTTTATAAAAGTCATACCGGTCTGGGCACTGAAGACCGTGCTAAGATGGTTGGGCGAGAAATTAACGTGGCCGGCTATCTTGTTAAGAGATAATTCCTCATCCCCGTAATTCTCTTCTATATATCTCTTAACCTCATCTATCACCGAGCTGTACCGGTTGCTGGCGCCGGCGTCTCTTAAATCGATCGCCTTCTCTATTATACGGATGAAATATTCTTTTGATGTCTCCTTATCGCGGATATCCCCCGCCGCAACATCAAAGGTATCTATACAGCCTTTATCCGCACCTATCTCATCCACAAATGCAATCACGGCAAAATATGCCTCCGTAGCCAGATAATTCCGGAACATTCCGGAATTCATTGCACCGTCACCCAGATTACCGAGGAATTCATCGATAAAATACTCCGTCTCATCCTTCTGGCCCTGACGAAGGAATTCCGTTATCCTTGTCCTGCTTACTTCCTTGGGATCTATACTGCTTATGCTGAAACTGGTCTCTTCTGTCGATATCGGCTGCTCTGAATTCACATATCTTCTTATTCCGTTCCTGTCAGAGAAAAATCTGTGAGCATAGGCCTGTGAAGCCTGTCTGAAGGATTCAGGCAGACCCGAAAGCCTCTCCGTAGGTTCACCGATACCGCCGTGACAGCTTATGTGACTGTATTTGGAAGGCAGTTCATCAATGTATGATATTATTTCTTCCTGTATTTTTTCAAGCTCTTCAACAGAATCAGCCCTGAACACTATTGCCTTGCCCTCTGTATTCCTGTCGAAGATAAGCGCACTCCGGCCTGCTGCCAGCTCTTCTATCTTTTCATATAGTGAAACCACGCTGCCCGAGTACTCTGTCTGTGTGTGATGAGAGGATATCACCTGAAAAAGCATTACGCTGTACTGTCCCGCTGACAAGTCCATGTCAAGGCTGCGGGCAAGCTCAAGGAGCTCTGTAAGGTTAAGGTCGCCTGTAACCATATGCTTAAACAGCTTCCTTTTATCTTCTACGGAGTTCTCGGCCATTTCGACCATGTACTTCTCCCTGAGTTTCCTCTCTCTTTGCTTCTCTTCTATCTTGCCTGCGAGCTTATCTACCTGTGCCAGCAGTTCATTTCCGTTTATGGGTTTGTTAAGATAGTGTGCGACACCTATCGTTATCGCTTCCTTGGCATAGCTGAACTCGGCATATCCAGAAAGGATGATGATCTCGATCCAAGGATAATCCTTCTTGATAAGGCGCGACAGCTCCAGACCGTCCATGAACGGCATCTTTATATCCGTTATGACAATATCCGGCTGAAGCCGCTGTATCATCGGAAGAGCCAGCTCTCCGTCTGAAGCCTCACCGACGAAATCGTAGCCATGCCCCGCCCAGTCTATATTGTTTTTTATTCCTTCACGTACTACGAATTCATCCTCTGCGAGGAAGATCTTGAGCATGATGTGTCTCTCCTTATCTTTCTGTCTTTTTATCGAATCCATCTCTTTGGACCCATCTCAAATGCTTCGCATTTTCGATGCGTGGGCTCGTAAAATACTCACCCACGCTACAAATAATAACCCAAGCCTCTATCATGCAAGCATGAGAGGCTTGTTTTATTATTTCTATTGTCCGAGTACCTTACTCATCTTTTCGCCAGGTTTGCGAACTTGGTGTAATCCGGAAGCCATGCCAGCTCCACGGTTCCTATCGGGCCGTTCCTCTGCTTTGCTATGATAACTTCGGCTATGCCCTTCTTATCCGATTCCTTATTATAATAATCATCCCTGTAGAGGAACATTACCACGTCCGCATCCTGTTCTATCGCACCCGATTCACGCAGGTCCGAAAGCATCGGACGGTGATCCTCTCTCTTCTCGACCGCACGCGACAGCTGGGACAGAGCCACTACCGGAACATGAAGCTCCCTCGCCAGTGCCTTCAGGGATCTTGAAATCTCCGATATCTCCTGCTGTCTCGAATCGGTACGTCCGTTGCCCGACATAAGCTGGAGATAATCGATTATCACTATCGAAAGCCCGTACTCCTGATGATATCTTCGGCACTTTGACCTCAATTCACCTATGCTTATTCCCGGAGTATCATCTATTATAAGCTTCGACTTTGCGATGATATCCGCTCCCTCTATAAGGCTCTCCCAGTCGGCGTCATTAAGATCTCCTGTCCTTATCTTCTGGGAATCCACATGCGATTCGAGCGAAAGCATACGGTTTATCAGCTGCTCCTTACTCATTTCCAGCGAGAAGATCGCTGCGCACAGCCCTGACTTAAAGCAGATATGCTGTGCTACGTTCAGGACGAATGCAGTCTTTCCCATGGAAGGCCTTGCTGCAATAAGTACAAGATCTGAGGGCTGCAGACCTGCTGTCTTGTAATCCAGATCCGTGAAGCCAGTAGCTACTCCGGTAACATTTCCCTGGCTCCTTGACACAATGCTTATATGCTCAAGCGCATCCACTACTACCCGGCGTATCGGGACGAAGTCCTCACCGCCGCGTCTTGATACTATATTAAATATCCTCTTTTCGGCATCTGCCAGGATATCATTCGTTGATTCCCTTGGATTGTAGCAACGGTTATTGACCTCATCATTGCATTTGATGAGCCGTCTCATCACCGCCTTGTCGCTTACTATTCTTATGTATTCCTTTATATTGGCCGAAGTATAGGTGTCGTTCAGAACATCCACCATATACTCCATATTACTGATCTCCTCGGGAACATCCATTTCAACAAGCTTGTCCTTCAGAGTAACCAGATCTACAGGCTTGCCGGCATTATACAGATCTACCATTGCCTGGAACAGAAGTCCGAATTGATTTTCGTAGAAATCATCCTTAATTAAATTTTCGGATGCCACAACTATGGCATCCTTATCCATCAGCATACTTCCTATGACCGACTGTTCCGCCTCATGATCATGGGGAAGTATTCTCTTTATAACCGCGTCACTCACCGGCTTCTCCTCGCTTACGCTTCTTCTACCTTAACTCTTATGGTTCCTGTTACCTTGGGATGAAGCTTTACTGCAACCTCATAGCTTCCAAGACTCTTAATAGGCTCGTCTATTACTATCTTCTTCTTATCTATATCAAGATCGTGCTGCTTCTTGGCTTCTTCTGCTATCTCCTTGCTGGATACTGAACCGAAGGTCTTTCCACCCTCACCGGCCTTTAACTTAACAATCACCGTTTTTTCGGCTATTGCAGCTGCAAGTGCCTTGGCATCCGCGAGATTCTGGGCTGCTACCTTCTCTTCATTGGCCTTCTTAAGCTTAAGATCGTTTAAGTTCTTACTGTTGGCCTCTACGCCCTTCTTCTTTGTAATAAGGAAATTCTTGGCATATCCGTCGCTGACATCGACAACATCGCCCTTCTTTCCCAATGATTTAACATCCTCAAGTAAAATTACTTTCATCTTATATTGCCCCTTCCTTCTGCATATTTTCAAGTGTTTGCATAAGCAGGTCCCTCGCGTCTTCAAGGCTCATGTCCTGAAGCTGTGCACCCGCCACATTAAGATGTCCGCCGCCGCCGAGACGCTCCATGATTATCTGGACATTGACCTCGTCTATCGACCTCGCCGAAATATATATCTGATTCTGATAGTCTGTAAGTACGAATGATGCCTTGATACCGTTTATATTAAGAAGCTCGTTGGCTGCCTGAGCGCCAATGACGGTAGGTGAATCGATTCCGGAACCGTCGAACAGCGATATGGCATATACATCTTTAAAGACTTCAACGTTCCTTACAGCATCATTACGCGCCTTATATGCATCCATATCAGGCCTGAACAGCTTACGTACCCTTGTAACATCAGCACCGTTTCTTCTTAAATAAGCTGCGGCTTCAAAGGTTCTTACGCCTGCCTTGGTCATGAAATTGTCCGTATCAACCATCATACCCGAATACAGGCAGTCGGCCTCGAGTGATTTAAGCTTTATATTGTCACCAATATACTGCAGGATCTCAGCTACCATTTCCGATGCGGATGACGCATACGGTTCGATATAGGAGAGAGTTGCATTATCTATTCTTTCACTTCCCTGTCTGTGATGATCGAGAACAACTATAGTCTTACATCTGCTTATAAGATCGGCACACTCGGTACGGCTCGGCCTGTTAACATCAACGACTACCAGCGCTGTATGCTGATCCACGGCATCAAGAGCCTGCATACTGTTAAATATCAGATCTTCGCCGTAATCGCCCGATTTCATAATGGCTTCATACAGAGGCCTTATAGATGTAGTAACCTCATTTACAACAATATGTACCTTCTTTCCGAAGGATTTCGCCGCTCTGTATACTCCGACTGCCGATCCGAAGGCATCTACATCCGGAATCTTATGACCCATAACAATGACTTTGTCTGCACCTTCGATTATCTCACGCAGTGCGTGTGCCTTAACACGAGCCTTAACACGTGTATTCTTACCCGATGCCTGACTCTTGCCGCCGTAGTAAGTAATATTATCCTCTGTCTTTACAACCGCCTGGTCGCCGCCGCGTCCGAGCGCAAGATCGATACAGGTTCTTGCATATTCGTAATTCTTAAGATAACTCTCGGCTTCCAGTCCGACACCGATACTTAAGGTTACAGACATTTCATTTCCGATGTTAACCGTCTTAACATCCTCAAGCAGCGCAAAGCGGTTCTCGCACAGGCTCATCAGATGCTTCTTGGTAAGCAGGACAAGATATTTATCTTTCTCCAGCTTCTTTACGAGGCCATCATAGGCTGACATATATTTGTTGATCTTTCTGTCTATCAGGGCTACAAGAAGAGATCTTCTTACTTCCTCAATACTCGACAGTGCTTCATCAAAATTATCGATATATATAAGCGCAACCGCAAGCTTCTGCTCATCAATCTCTGTCTGCAGCTTGTTTACCTTGGTCTCATCAAACATGAAGAGGGCAATTATGTAGCTGTTGTAATCAAAGGATTCTATGATCTCCGAATCCGATACTATCGACAGCATTGATACCTTCTTCATGCTGACCCGGTACTCACAGTCCTCATGTGTGATCATGGTCTCTGTTTCATTCTCGATGCCGGGCAGATGATTCTTTGTTATCGCGGGAATCACCGATGAAATGGACTTACGGGTATTACGCTTAACCTTCATCGTATGCTCGAAGGTTTCATTGGTCCACACGATCTTTCCCGTATCATCCAGCAATGCATATGGGATCTCCAGTTCTCTTAAGAGCTGGCGCTGCACCTGACCGTATTTGGTTGCAAAGCTTACCATCTCATTAAGGATCAGACTGCGGTTCTTAAAATACAGGAACAGAGCTACTCCAATATAAACAACCGCAAACACGGTCGTTGCAAACCCTGCCCTGCGGTCTATGAAGTAAACTAATATGTTAAATATGATCAACAATATGGAAAAGAATAAAGGCCACAGTACATATGCTCTGATCTGACCCTTTAATCCCACATTACGGCTCATTACGATTCCCTCTCCTGCTCAGACACTTTCGGAATGATATCTGCAAAAAAGTATAAAACCCGTATTTAACATTATATCATAACAGTCGTATTACTAACAACTACAAGCCCTTGTGGGATAGATGATATCGTATACCAATTCTTGTTGAAACAACCCGGTACATATTATTATCCGGGCAGATAATTTACGACAGTCTCTTCTTTAACTGCTCATACTCATCCTTAAGCTCTATATATGTGTCCACATCACCGTTGCCTGAATCGGGGTGATATATAAGACACAGCTTTTTATATCTTAACGACAGCTCGTCAACATTCGTACAGCCTTTAAAATACTTGGTCTCTACACCGCCGACCGTAGAAGCCTGATTATCATGTGCGCTGCTTCCGGAATTCCGCGTATTCCTGCTTCCAGTATTCTTTTCACCCCTGCCGTTACCGTTATTACTGCTTCCGCCATTTCCTTTATTGCTGCTTCCGCCGTTTCCGCTTCCTGTGTTGCCATCGGCTTTCTTACCGTTTTCCGTACCGGTATTGTCCGTTCTTGCCGTCCTCTTATTTCTCTCCCTGCGTCTTTTCTCCTGGCGCTTTCGCTCTTCTTCTCTCCTGCGTCTTTCTTCCTCTACTGCCTTCTCGTATTCTCTCTTGATCTCTTCCTCTATATCATCGGCATTCTCCTTAGCCTTTTTCCTGTTCTTATTCTGTTTTGCTTCCTCAGCCTCGCGTTCCTCTCTCTCCTTGCGCTCCCGTTCTTCACGTTCTCTCTTACGCCTTGCCTGCTGGGCCTGTGATCGTTTACTCTGCTGTGACTGCTTCTGACGCTCCTCTTCCTCTCTGGCCTTGCGGACGTTAATGGTATTCTTAAGCATCTCGATATCATTGGAAAGTTCGCTTATTCTTGCCTCGTATTCAAGCAGAGGTTTTTCTCCGCTACGGTAGAAGTCAAAATAAATCTCATCGAATTCCTTGTTTATCCTTCCAAGTATCTCAAGCTCATTATCATCAAGGTCTTCCTTGGCTGCTATGGCCGTTATCTGCTGTCTGTATTCATCAAGCTCATCCTTTATCTCATCATTTTCGTTCCTTCCATCACTGTAATCCGGAACCAGCTTCTTCCTGAGCTCATCTACAAGTCCCGAGAATGTATCGCCCGATTTATCGAGCGCATCCTCAAACTGATCCCTTAATTCACGCCCGTATCCTATCGTTCTCTTAACAATATGTCTCCAGTCAGCATCAACATCAAGGCTTTCCCTTCCGCCACCGGCAGGATATTTACGTATTACAGGCTGTGCCCGTCTGATCGAAATATATGAACACATGAAAAATGCAAAGCTTACCACATATATCATGACAAACAAAGTAGTCATTTCACGAAAAGCCATACATTCCACTACCGTAAACATACAGGAATAAAAGAAGGCATTAACCACGATCACAAAGATGTTTCTTGAATATGAACGTCCCCTGGAAGTGGCCTCGGCGACCATATATTTGTATCCCATGCATAACAGACATATGACAGCCGAAAGCCATGATATGTCAAAATCAAGGATCACAGTCAGCGAGAGCCCGAAAATAAACCCGTTCGTAACAAACAGCATTGTCCTTATCGAAGGATTGCCGTTAGCCACGTTCAGGATAAGCTCATACAGGATAAAAGCTGCAATGACTGTTATTACCGTCATCACCGGACTCATGGAGGTCGCTCTTGCGAACCCTATAGCCGTAACAAATACCATTATGATTGAAATGATGTTATCAATCTTAGCCACAGATCTATCTCCGGTCAGTAAAATAATACTGATTTTCTTAATTAGTTCTTTTCATATCCGCAGAGCGTGTCGGTAACTGTTCTGAACGGCACTCCCTCTTTCTTAGCCACACCGGCTATATCGTCATATTCCCACTTCTTCCTTAATACCCCATAGCCTTCCGATACCTTGAGCCTCATTGTACCGTATGGTGTCGTTCTCTCCTCTATGCGGCGGGAAAGAGTGTAACGCGGGCAAATGTACTCTCTTATGCCCAGGGTTGATGTATGTGCAAAGATAAGCCCTACCATCTTATCTTTATCTTCATTGCGGCATAGTACCTTAAGCTCCATGCCGGGTCTTGATTTCTTCATAAATACAGGAACCGTATAGGCCTCAAGCGCACCTGACTTAAGCAGTATATCAATTGCATATCCCATGTTCTCGCCTGTCATATCATCAACATTGCAGACAAGCTCGGTGATCGTGCCTTCTGCCTCTTTTTTTACTGTTCCGTCCACGGATGCCATGTTTTTGCATGTCCCTGCCTTATCATTATTTCCGGAAACCGGTTCTCCAATAAAGGCTCTGACACAGTTAGCCTGCTCAAAGTCCTTCTTACCCATCCCGTAGCCTGCTGCCTGTATCTTCATTACAGGCATACTGCCGAACCGCGTTACATAATGCTTAAGCAGCGCAGCCCCCGTAGGAGTGCAGAGCTCACTTAATATATGCCCCTGATATATAGGAACATCCTTCAGTATATATGCCGTCGCCGGCGCAGGTACCGGAAGTATGCCGTGCGCACAGTGTACATGACCGCCCCCGACATTTATAAAGGAGGCTTCTGTTATATCAGGTGCAAGCATATTTATAAGAAGACTGACAGCTGTTACATCTGCAACCGCATCCATGGTACCTACCTCGTGAAAATGGATTTCGGTTACAGGCATTCCGTGTGCGTGACTCTCCGCCTGCGCTATCAGGGTATAGACTTCCCGTGCATGTTCTTTAACTTCGGATGGAATGTTCAATCCGTTTATTATA
Source organism: Lachnospiraceae bacterium (assembly GCA_024691125.1). Taxonomy (GTDB): domain Bacteria; phylum Bacillota; class Clostridia; order Lachnospirales; family Lachnospiraceae; genus UBA2868. The sequence continues at coordinate 10,786 of JAILNV010000095.1, forward strand.
TGTTCTATATCATGAAGGCTTCTGTGAACATGGGAACGCGCACCGTGATGTCCTTCTCCGTGATGATGTTCGTGCCCGGCTTCATGATCATGCACGTGATCGTGGCTTCGCTCATGATCATGTTCGTGTACGTGCTCATGGTCTCCGTGACTGTGTTCTTCATGTGCATGTTTATGTTCTTCATGTATATGATCGTGGATTTCATGTCCATGCCCGTGATCCTCATGCATATGGTCATGATGGTCATGCCCGTGACCGTCATGGCTGTGCGCATGGCCATGATGGGATGGCGCTTCCTCATGCCCATCTACCAGCACCTTCATATGGGTACCTGTAATGCCGCATTTTACAGACTTCTCCTGGATTATCTTCACTCCCGGAATTCCGGCATTATTTATATCATCAATAAATCTTTTCTTATCTTCATCGTTAAGCAGTTCATATAATGCCGCAGCAAGCATATCACCTGCCGCTCCCATCGCAAGATCCAGATACAGTGTTTTCATAAGCTTCCTCCCTATGCCGGTTTACTGTTTTCATAATCTGCTTTACACTACTTTATCATAAAGGGGTATCGCCTGACTTCTTTCCATGGTTTATCATGCTGGCGAGATATCCTGCTCCGAAGCCGTTATCAATATTTACAACACTCACACCGGATGCGCAGGAATTAAGCATGGATAAAAGAGCCGACAGTCCGTTAAATGAAGCTCCGTAGCCGACGCTTGTCGGAACAGCGATCACAGGACAGTCGGCAAGTCCTCCGATCACGCTTGCAAGAGCTCCCTCCATTCCGGCGATCGCAATTATTACATTGGCCTCCATTAACTCTTCCATATGAGACATAAGCCTGTGAAGTCCCGCCACACCCACATCATACAGGCGTATGACCTTATTTCCCAGAGCTTCTGCCGTAAGAGCGGCCTCTTCTGCCACGGGAATATCACTGGTTCCTCCTGTAGCAACAACAATGCTACCCGTTCCGTCGGGATCCGGCAGCCTTCCCACAGTAGCAAAAGCCGCTTCCTCATTGTAGCTTATCTCATATTTTTTCGCCAGTTCATCTGCCTTGGCTTTATCAATCCTGGTTATTATTACAGGCTCCTGTCCGTTATTCACCATGGATCCGACTATAGACACTATTCTCTCAGCGCTCTTTCCGGCTCCGTATATTACCTCAGCCGCGCCCTGTCTGGTCCTCCTGTGCAGATCCACCTTGGCAAAATCAATATCCTCGAAGGGTTCCTTCTTAAGGTTCAATAAAGCCTCATCTACAGATATCTTACCGTCTTTTACATCATTCAGTAGCTTTCTAGTATTCATACTCATACCGTTAATGCGTAAAGCTTAAACATTTCTCCCCTGTGTTCAAAGTTCTTAAAATAGCCGTAAGAAGCTGCTGCGGGCGACAGAAGGCATATCCTGCCGGGTGCTGTTAACTCTTTTGCCCTTTTAACGGCAGCCTCCAGATCCTCTTCATAATAACATCCGGGGCATGAGCTTACTTCATTATAAATTCTTTTTCCGGTTTCATAGGCAAAGATATATTTTACCCCGGGATGTGTCTTTATATAACCGATCAGCTCATCATAATCGATTCCCCTGTCCATTCCGCCGATAAGAACGGTATCAGTATCCGGAAGAGCAGTCAATGCTGCTATTGTGGCATGCGGTATCGTTGATATTGAATCATCATAGAACCTTATCCCGTTATTCTCCCCTATATACTGCAATCTGTGCGGCAATCCCTCAAACTGCGCCATGGACTGTTTTATATCTTCTCCGGCCGCGCCAAAAACATCATGTGCTATCCTGTATACGAACTCGGCATTTATATAATTATGCTCACCGGGAATCTTCAGTATATAATCACCAACCTCTTCCGTGTTTATCACCGTTATGTCGGCTGCCGTCTCAACGGCCGGAACATTATCTCCGACAAACAGCCTGTCGCCTTCGCGCTGATGAAGAGTTATATTCTTCTTGGCCCCGAAATACGCCTCCATTGTTCCGTAATAGTCAAGATGCTCCTCATATAGATTAAGAAGCACGGCAATATGCGGAGATACCTTGGTGTTAACCAGCTGATGACAGGACATCTCGAATACGACTATGCTTTCACCGTCTATATCATCATACCGGTCAAGGCAGGGCAGACCTATATTTCCGAGAAGGATCACATTGCGTCCCGTGCAGTCTGACAGTGCTCTGGCCAGCATTGCGGATGTGGTGCTTTTGCCCTTTGTACCTGTTATGCCTACGGTCTGATCCCTGAAGCATTCAAGGAATATCTCCGTCTGTGAGGTGAACCTGTCATTATCCTCAAGCATTACTATCCCGGGGCTCTTGAAGATAATATCATATGACTCTTCATCGAATCCGTCCCTCTTTCCTTCAAAAATATCAATGCTTTTCGGACTGCAGTGGGCTTTCAGGAAGCTTTCCGTCGACTTACCTTCACGTCCGTAGCCCCATATAAGTATTCTTTTATCATCAAATCTTTCTTTAATATCCTGCATTTCCTTCCTGTCAATCTTTGAAAAGGGACCTGCCTTATATGGCAAGTCCCTTGCTCCTGCTTTCTTCCTTAAAATACCTGTTTAGTGAAAACAGCATAGCATAAAAATGCCGTATTTGCAAGTACGTTAAAGGGTTCGAATTATTCCCGATAGCCATTCCTTATATTTCATGATAGAAACATGGTATAACCTAAACTATTGACTTTTATTTGTCTTTGAAATATATTGCATACATGTTCCGAAACCGGGTTACTATTCAGGGCAGACTCAATATACATATAGAAGGAGAACCGATCATGACAGACGTTAAAACAAGAAATATGGTTCGTACGGCTATGTTTGCCGCACTTACATGCATAGCTACTTTCATAATAAAGATTCCTACACCCGGTACCGGGGGCTACATCCATCCGGGAGATGCTCTTGTTATCCTTTCGGGAATTTTTCTGGGACCCTTATACGGGGCCGCAGCTGCAGGTATTGGATCAGCCATGGCTGATATCCTCGGCGGATATTTCTTCTATGCGCCTGTAACATTCCTGATCAAGGGCATAATTGCTCTTGTATGCGGACAGATATTTAAATATTCGGTACTTAATATCACAAATCCAAGGGCAAAATGTATACTCTGCGGTCTGTTCTGTACGGGCTTTGTGGCATTCGGATATTTCCTGTTTGAACTGCTCATTTACGGAAGCGGTGCTATTGCAAGCGTACCTGCCAATCTTATACAGGGACTGTCAGGTCTGGTCATCTCGAATCTTTTATACGGATCCATGAAAAAAATCATCAAATGACTTGCAATACGATACCACATATGGTAAAATACGCTTGTCTTGTTACAAAATCTTGTGGTTTCACCTCCTTGTATAAACCTCAAGATTTCCCCACAATATGGCAAGAGTTACTTACCCCCTAGGTATCCTTGCTATAAGAGGACTATCACATCTGTGGTAGTTCTTTTTATATACAAAACATAAAGACAGAAATATTCCAAAATATATTAGTCCACCGAACTCATATGAAAATGGCAGGTTAACACTATGTTCAGGTCAATTGCGATAGTCTTTTCAACATATTCAATAATTCCCATGCCGATATTTAAATGGAAGGAAGAAGATCTAAGATACAGCATGTGTGCATTTCCTTTAGTCGGTCTTGTGCTTGCCGCTATTTCATATGGTGCTTACAGTCTGCTTCTCTGTCTTGGAGCCGGCAACCTTCTTATTGCAGGCATTATGACGATCCTTCCTCTAATCATCACGGGAGGTATCCATATGGACGGTTATATGGATACAATGGATGCCCTGTGTTCTTACGGGAGCAGAGAAAAAAAGCTTGAAATCCTCAAAGATCCTCATATAGGGGCTTTCGCGGTTATCCATGCGATCATATATACAGTAACGGCTCTGTCCCTGTGGAGTGAGCTTATCAGACTTGATATTGAAGGTTATATGGGAAATATGTTATTCTGTTTAGTAATGGCGGGATACGTAATGTCCAGGACTCTGTCGGCTATATCCGTCTTAAGCTTTAAGAAGGCTAAGGATAACGGAATGGTAAGCGATCTTTCCAAAGCCCAGGGGACAAAATGCCGGTTGATCGTTGCAGCAATCCTGATTCTGCTTATCGTTTTATTGTGTGTTTTTTACGGGATATATTCCTTATGTGCCGTCATTCCGGCTATATCGGTATTCCTGTTATACAGAAGAATGTCTTACAGAAGATTCGGAGGTATCACAGGTGATATTGCAGGGTGGTTCCTTCAGCTCTGTGAACTGTCAGTGCTGTTTACAACGGTTATTACCGCTATGATATATAAGCTTTAACCGTCTCAGACAGTTTCCTCCTGACCGGTATTTAAAAGGTGATCGTTATGGAAAGTTCAATGTATGTATGCAGAAGCTGCAAAAGAATATTTAAGCTTAAAGGAAACAATAAACGTGCCAAATGCACTCATTGTGACAATGTTTTCCTTATTGATATGCATATAAGTCTTGAGGACTGGCAAAGCAGCAGTAAGGAAGAACGCGGCAGACGTATTCATAAGTATATTAAGGAAAGTGAAAAGAAAGAACAGGAATCAGAAGATACTAAACCCGCAGAGGATATAAAATCCGCGGAAGATACGAAAAACACGGAAGATATCGTAGTTTCAGATAATACCGGGGTCTCAGATAATACCGGCACATCGGAAGATATCAAACCCACGGAAAATAGTGTGGCTTCGGATAATACTGAAGATTCAGATGATACCGGAGCTTCGTACGATACTGAGGCTTCAGATGATACCGTAACTTCAGATGATTTCGAGGCTTCAGACGATACCAAGTCCTCAGAGAATACCGGAATTTCAGATAATTCCGAGGCTTCAGATGATATCGGGATTTCTGATGATGCCGGGACTTCAGATGATATCGGGAATTCAGATAATATTACAGACGAAGATGATTCCGAAAGCGAAGAAGAAAAACCCTCAGAAGAAGTTTTAAATGCACCTTCAAATGCAGATTCTAAATCCGGAGCGGAAAGCTTTGATTTCAGTTTCGAAGAAGAGAGTGAGAGCGATCTTCTGGAATTCGGTTTCGGTGTCGGTGCATCTAATTCCGGCAGCTTCAGTTTTAATCCCGATGATAACGGATCTACCGGAAATAAGCAGTTTGAATTCGAATTCGAAGAAGATGAAAGCGGGCTGTTTGATTTCTTACCCGAGGATAACTCCGGCTCTGAACCCACTGCTCAGACCGTATCCGATCCCATTGCAGATGAACCTGTTTCAGAAGCCTTAAACGAATCCATTCCATCTGAAGACAAAACGTTTGTTTCAGAAGAAACAGCAAATACTATTAAATCTGTAGTTGCACAGGAAGCTCTGAATGAATCATCTGACGGAACTGAAGCGCAGGTTCTGCAGGAATCTGTACCGGCAGATGAAACAGCAGTATTTGATACAGAAGATGACATTTCAGAATCTCCTGTAAGAGGAAATGCCCTTAAGCCTGAAGCTTCAGAGCATGCAGCAAAGCTGGAAGAACATAATTCAGATAATGATCTGTTCTATTTCGGTGACAGTGATAACGACAATACCGACAATACCGATATTTATATAGATATTCCTAAATCCTCCGTTTTCTCGACAGAAGCATCGGATGAGACTTTAAAGCCTCTGTATTTGCCTGCTGAAGATGAGGAAGCTTATACGGAACCTGAGATTTTACCTGTTGATGATGAGGAAGACAGGGAAGAAGCGTTGGATCCTTCAGTTCCGGCTGCCGAAGCGGAAGAAGCAGTATCCGAAATGGAGAAGACGATGGACGCACCCGCTCCTGCTCCGAAAATCAGGGAAATCGTATCCGAAACCGGCAGTGACACAGGCGGCAGTGACATAGGCAATGCTGCATCAGACAGAACAAAGGATAATACTTCAAATGATAATCCCGACAAAACAGCAAAAGGAAGCACTGTAGTCAACGAATATCATTATGAATACAAAACAGGAAGTATCTTCCTTAAGCGTCTGTTCAGCGGCATCGGTATGGCATCGGGACTGACGATCCTTGCCCTTGGCGCATTTGCCCTAAAGCTTCAGGAAGATGCATTATCCATATCATCTATGGGAATACTGTTTGCGATGTGTATCGGATGCGCCATACTCAGTTACTTTGGATGTAAGCTTGGAGAGACTCTGGAATAATATATTCAGAACTAATCAGAACAGCACATATATTAAAATATTTACTATAATTCTTATGAAACAAGAAAGGAAAAAATCATGGAAAAAACAGCATTCAACAGAATGGTAAGATTTACGGCTTTCATCCTTGCGCTCTCCCTGATTCTTTGTATAATACAGCCTGTCTCCGTTAAGGCACAGGTATATATTCTGCCTGACGGAACTGTCTTTGATTCCGATTTCTATGCAGCACTTTATCCGGATATGCAGGCCGGATACGCAGGCGGAAAATATCCCGAAAGATTATTATGGCACTACCTGACTTATGGAATAAAGGAAGGACGTATACCTTCCCTCTGTTCCATGTATAACCCTACTCCTGCAATAAAGAGTACACCAAACGTATATCTGCCGGGAAGTTCCTCTGTTGTACCGGTACAGTATTTATATCCTTATACCCCGTACTTTTATTAAAGTAACGGTAACTGTCAAGAGCAGGCAATTTCATTAACCTTTTTTGCCACATTTGATCAAGCTGCGTATAAATATACAGAGATGAAACAATAACGAGTCAGGGAACCCGTTCCCGTGATTCGCGTAGAACGAGGAGGAAATAGATATGAGTAACGAAACAATAAAGAACGGAGCATTAATGACAGATGAAGAGCTTCGCAGCTTAAGCGGAGGAGTGATCTTCAATGCATCGGGAATTATAGGTTCGGATCCGTATAATCCGTGGGAACTTATAGACAACTATAACGGAAATGTCCTTGCCCGCTTCAGGACAAGAGAAGATGCGATCCGGTATTCACATGATAAATACGGTTATGATAATGCCATGGATACCATGGAAGTAAACTGGGATCAGGTATGTTCGCTTAGAAGATACAGTCAGAATTAACCATTCCCGTTTATTAAAACTACATATAATAAATGCCGCCAACGGATTCCTCCGCAGGCGGCATTTTTGATCATTACATATATTCTATTATCTGCTATATCATCCTTTAAGATACTCTGTTTAATCAATCAGTTAATGCACATATACCGTGGTTCCGATACCAACCATATTATAAAGTGCAATGGCCTGGTCATGCGGAATGTTCACACAGCCATGTGAACCGTTCCTTAAATATATATCCCCTCCGAAGCTCTTCCTCCACTTTGCATCGTGTATACCACAGCCTCCGCAGAAACGCATCCATCTGTCTACCCATACATGCCATGACGGCCCGTTAAGATATTTGCCCGGGATACAGCTGTTTATCTGGAAAAGGCCTCTCGGAGTACTCCTTCCGGGGCTTCCGGTAACACACGGAGTATACAGCACTGCCGCCCCGTTCACAAAATACGTAAGCGTCTGATTGGCAATATCCACATCTATGTATGTCATTGCCGGATTAATGGCAGGTGTTGACGGAATCTCCGAAAGCGGATCAACATAAGGAGTATCAACAGGTACACCCATGTCTGCTGCCGGAGGTGCCAGCATGATCTCCGTCGCATACGCCTTCTGTGGGAAAAACACAACAGCCAGTACACAAAGCATCAACAATGAAAAGCCTGAAAATAATTTTTGCATACAGAATCCCCCTATAACAATATACAATGTCTGCAACAACAAAATCCCTCAATATTTTAACTTTATTTCCCATGTTTTACAAGTATGAAATCGTATTTTCCCCCAAAACCTGTCTCTTGCCTATATAAAAGGTAAAAGGTATAATATTCCTATATAATCAAAGGAGTATATATGTTGCATACTATAAGTCTGCAGGAAATAGAGAGCTTCCCTTCAGGGGTTCTTCGTCTTACGGAAGAAGTTTCAGTCCTGATCAGGGATATCCGGACAGGTTCGGCCGAATTAAAAGCATCCTCGATACCCCTGTTCTTTCCAAGAATAGAATTTCTTAAAAAAAAGCTTGAAAAAAAGAAATCCGAAGCGGAATCAATGATAGACAGGATCCGGGCAGACGACCGTTTCAAGAATGACAGTGACACTGCTACTGCTGCAATAAGGCAGCAGCTTGTCATAATAAACAACGACATCAAACTGCTTAATGAAGTACATGCCAGCCTTAAAGATGCCGGAAATAAACTGAAAGAGGTAAAGCTGTTGTGAAAAAAGGATGGTTCATAGGTGCCGGAATTTCGGCCATGCTTATCCTGATGATGTTTATCTATAGAGACGATATGATCATAAATGCCGGATTACGGGGTTACCGCGCCGGTATGACTCTTCTCGGTGCGATTCTTGGCGGAATGTCAGTGGGTTCCGTACTTACCTTGCTTAAAAACAGAAAACCCAAGGATGACGTGCAGCCGGTCAGAGTCTCTCCTTCTCTTGACATAGGAAGCAGGCTTAATCCCGAATATATAAAGGCCAATCTGTATGAGGTAACGGGAGATGCAACGGATGAGACCGTAAGGAAAGCGGTTAAAACAGTGATAAAGACCATGGATGTCATGGATGATCTTCAGGACAGACTTAAAGAGCTGCTTGACAATAACGGTGCGGATGCTCTCAGAGATACGGAAAACATACTGGATGACGTCGAGCAGCATATCTGCAGAAATGTAAGAAAGTTTATAAATAATATAACAATTCTTGACATGAAGAACAGCCGCGACAGGGAGAAGATAGTAACCAGCGCTGTTGAATGCAGTGAGCAGAATCAGAAGCTGCTGAAGCTGACAAAGGACTTCATGACATCGCTTGTGGAATTTCTTAACAGGCAGGGTGACAGCAGCAGTGAAGAAGAAATAAATATGTATAAAGAAGCTTTAACAGAACAATTATCATTAAAAGGAGAATCTATATGAAACGAGCATTGGTTTTATTAATGGCTGCTGCCTTAATGCTTGGCGGCTGTGGTAAAGTCAGGGACGAAGGGTATAAAAGCTCATTATCAGAGGAGGATGCCCAGAAAGAGCTGAAAAGCCTTATTACCAAGGTAGATGTTAAAGAAAAGAGCAATCCGATACTGGATATTTATTCGGATGAAACCTCGGAAGCCGACAATCTGGCCGATATTGATACCTTCCCCATAATGGTTAAAGGAACAGGAAGCATAAACATTGAAATAGCTGCAGCGACCGAGCTGTCAGCCGATACTCCCGATGACTGGCTTAATGAGGTTGCCAAACGTTTCAACAGTGAATCACACACAATAAACGGCAAATCCGTATCCGTATCGGTACGTAAGATCACCTCCGGAGAAGTGGTCACCTATATTCTCAATGATAAATATCAGCCGGATGTCTTTATACCCAGTAATGACGCCTGGGGAAAAATGCTGGATTCATCCGGTTACAGGACAGGCATGCTGACCGACAGAATAGCCGGAAATACGGCAGGTATCCTTATCAAAAAGGAAGTATATGAAAAATTCAAGGAAAAATACGGCGAAGTAACAGTCCAGAATGTTCTTGAGGCGGCAAATAACAGGGATCTTATTTTCGCCTATACTAACCCTTATACAAGCTCCACCGGCCTGAATGTCCTGTGCGCGATGCTTGCATCCTTCGATCCGTCCGATCCGCTGTCGGATAAGGCTACGCAGGCGCTTCTTGAATACCAGAAATCCTCTCCTCCGGTCGCATATACTACCGCTGTGCTGAGAAATCAGGCAGCCAAGGGTGTTATCAACGCAATGGTCATGGAGGAACAGGCATATATCAATACTCCCGAGCTTAAGAGTTATGTCTACACTCCCGTCGGAATAAGACATGATCATCCCGTATATACCTTTGAATGGACCTCTGATGAAGCAAAGGAGGCTGCCGAAGAATTCGTGGAGTTCTGTAAGAGCGCCAAAATGCAGGAGCTTGCAAGTGACAGAGGCTTTAACAGACATGATGAATATGTTTCTCAGGATACCGGAATGAGCGGTCTTGATTATCTGGCAGCCCAGAAGGTATGGAAGCAGAATAAGAACGGCGGTAAGCCTATCGTTGCCGTGTTCGTAGCCGATATATCCGGTTCAATGGATGGCGAACCGCTTAATTCGCTTAAGCAGTCCCTGATAGCTTCATCCTCCTACATAAGCTCTGAGCACTATATAGGTCTGGTCAGCTATTCAAGCGATGTGACCGTTAACCTGCCCATCGCACAGTTCGACCCTACTCAGCGGGCATATTTCTCAGGAGAAGTAAAGGCACTTAACGCCAATGGTTCGACTGCAACATATGATGCTCTTCTGGTCGGGGCAAAGATGCTTAAAGACTTCGAAGCCACAGTCCCGGATGCCAAGCTTATGCTGTTCCTGCTTACCGACGGTCAGCAAAACAAGGGGTATTCCTACAGCAGGATAGAAGATGTGATAGGAGGATTAAAGATACCTGTATATACGATTGCCTACAATTACTCGGATACTACCGAGCTGGCAGCCTTGTCTAACTTAAATGAGGCAGCCCAGATCAAGGCAGACAGCGATGATGTCAGCAACGTACTCAGAAATCTGTTTAACGTAAATCTGTAAATTTATTTCTATTCAGAACCGTACATACTGCTCTACTCCGGTTTCTTCGAATCTGAAGCCGTTCTTATAGATTTCCGCAGCCATATCAAGCAGCGGAAACAGCATTACGGCTCCGGTGCCCTCACCAAGAGCCATTCCGGCGTCAATGACCGGCTTAAGGCCCAGTTCTTTAATAACACAAGCCATGCCCGCTTCCTTTCCCATATGGGATGCGAGCATGGCTTTTTGGGTTCCGGGTTCCATCCTTTCTGCACATAATGCAGCTACGGCGCTTATAAAGCCATCAATGATCACAGGGATATTATATCTGGCTCCGCCGATAAATACTCCTGCAAGCCCCGCTATATCAAGGCCTCCGACACATGCCAGAGCTCTCTCAGCCTGACTAGGAGATTTAGGTACATTATCCTTTGATCCGGCCATATCGGATGTGTACTTAATATCAGATACCATTATAGGGTCAGTCATATGCCTGAGTCCGTGTAATTCAATCCCTCTTTCAATAACCTCAATCTTTCTCCTGTATGCCTCATCACTCAGTCCTGCTCCTCTGCCGGTAACCTCCGGTACGGAAATTCCCGTTAGAGCTGCACATAAGGCAGATGCCGTTGTTGTATTGCCTATCCCCATCTCACCTGTAGCAAGTATTCCATATCCCTTATCACGACATTCCCCGACTATTTCAATTCCGGTCTTAACTGCCTGTCTTACCTCATATAAAGACATTGCCGGCTCATTAAGAAAATCGGAAGTACCTCTTCGTATCTTCCGATTTATTACTCCCTCAGGAGAGCCTTCAATATTTATCCCTATATCTATTGGGATTATATCTGCACCTGCATGCTCTGCCATCCTGCATACGGTGCTTTCTCTCTGCCCCATCCAGCCTGCGACCTCTGCCGTAACATCCTGTCCGCACTGGCTGACGCCTTCCTCAACGATTCCGTTATCCGCACACATTATGATAACGGCTCTCTTACTTATATCCGGTATTACACTGCCCTGCACCGCTCCTATCCTGCAGATCATATCCTCGAATACTCCCAGGCTGTTAAGCGGCTTGGCTACGGTATCCCATCTCTTCTGTATCTCTCTGTATATATCATTATCAGACATCTTATATGTCTCCGACTCCCTTTTATAGTGAACGAATTTATTCCATCTACTATAAAACTATCCCAAACTGTCCTGTTTAATTCGTAACAGATCCTAAGCCCCTGAGGTTCTATGCAGATATATATTACAGTGTTTACTGCATCTCCTCTGCATTAAGTATCTCTATCATTTCACGGATCATTTCCTCATCCTTAAGCCTGAAGAGGAATTCCACACGCCTTGAAGCCTCCATATCCACCTCACCATGCTCATCAAGCACAGGGTTGCTGTACGAACGTCCCGTTGCGGATGTAACCTCTTTAAGCTCATCCAGCTGAGCCTTGTCAAGTACCTTACTGTTCTCCGAAAGACAGTATTTAGCAACAGACAGCGCTCTTTTCTGGGAAAGCTCAAGATTGAAGAGATAATCACCTTCCGTGTCTGTATGACCTTCTATAAGGATTTCTGAAATATAATCCCTGTATCTGGGACTCAGCAGTACATCGCAATATCTTGGCAGGAACTCTGACAGGAATTCCTCACCCGACGGCGTTAGATTAGCCTGGTTATACGCAAACAGAATACTGGCATCAAAGGTGATCGCTCCGGTCTTCTCATCAACCGCAACATGCAGATCAGAATTGTCGAACTCCTTCCTTAACTCCTCTATAAGCTCTGTCCTTACACCGATGATATTGTCAAGCTTCTGCTGCTGTTCGCTCATCAGGGCTTCCAGCTTATTTAAGAGCTCATGCTGTTCTCTCAGGGTCTTCTCCTGGATAGCTATCTTCTCACCCTGCTCGGCCAGCGCTTCCTCCTGCGCATTTAACATCTTAGCCTGCTCATCCAGTGTATTCTTCTGTCTTGCTACGATGGCCCGCTCCTTGTCAAGCTCATCAGCCTGAATGACAAGCTCCTGCTCCTTCCCGAGAAGCTCAGTTTCCTTGGCATCATACTGCATCTTGGCATGCATCATCGTGAAAGCAATGATCAGCACAAATGTCAGCAACAGACCTGCCATCATATCAGAATATGACAGCCAATATGTGGTTTCTTCATCGGTTTTCCGTCGTCTTCCGGTATTAATCATCTTTTTCCCTTAGTTACATATTTGTGTAGTAATTCTCAAGCCTCTGCATGAAGCCTGCAAGCTCCTCTATCGACTTGGCCGTTCTTACGAAGCTCTGCTCTATGCTCCTGTATGAGTAATCAATGGTTCCGTTCATCTGCGAAAGAACCTGCTGTATCTGCTCTATCGTATTCTTAAACTGGTTCTCCACTATCTGAAGATTATTATTAATAATATCGAAGGTGTGGCCAACGTCTTCCGGCATATCACGCGTAGTCTCACGTATCTCACTTAACATCTGCGTCTGAGCCTTCATTGATGCATCGCTCAAATGAAGAGATCCTTCCAATGATCTCCTGTACTCTTCTATCTGGGCAATATAACGGTTAATACTGTCGATGACCATTCTGTCATCTTCCCTCTCTTTATTGAGTATTTCCACATTCGTATTAACCTGTCCCTGCAGCTTCTGCAGACGTTCGGTATATACCTTAAGAGCATCCGCAACCGCCCCGGTCTTATCGGCTATGGCATCTATATTCTCCGCAGTGCTTATATTCTTCTCAAATATATTCTGCATCTGCTTTTCATTATTGCCCTGCAGAACAAGCGTCTTATCTATCGTCTCGGACAGTGCTGTGAACATATTTCCAAGCGAACGGTTCAGTTCATTAATAAATGCATTAACAACCATAGAAAGCTGATCCATCTGGTTCTTGGTAGCTATATTGGTAAATCCGGTGATCGTATTATCAAGCCTGTCAAACTGTGGATCAAGAAGCTCTCTTAATCCGTTTGAAAGAAGGTGTGACATATTCTGCGCAAGGCTTACGACCGCTTCCGTCTGCTGCTGCTGCATTTCCATTAACCGGTTAACACTGTCAGGCATTGCATCAGGCATTACATATTTCTTATAGGCTGCGATAAAATCACTCACCGCGCATTCCGCATCATCAAGCACTCTCTTGTATATCCAGTTAAATACAAGCGAAAAGATCATACCGTAGATGGATGTATGGAAAGCAACCTTGATACCTGCCATCAAAGGATCGATACTGTTTGTTATCTCAGCTGTCGAACCGGTATTAAAGCTCTGAAGGCCGATTGACAGACCAATGAAGGTTCCCAGTATTCCAAGACCTGTCATTACACCTGCAACCTGGTTCATCCTGTTTCTGTGCACAACCGAGTCTATAAGGTTAAAATTAATATATTCCTCAATATCGCACTTATAATATGGCCTTTCCATATTCAGGATACGGTTTAATTCATACCGGTATCCCTTGAACTGCTCCTTCAGTATTTCATCCTCAAACAGCTCTTCCTTCTCCTCCTTATATCTTTCCCAGAGGAAGCGGTGAGTATGCTTAGCATCATCATCAATCTTTTCTATAACACGGTTAAGATCTCCGGTTATCTTTATTGTTGGCCTCAGGCTCCCCACATAAGCCGAAACAAGAATGGCTCCGGCTATGATAAGCATAACGACATTAACAATAAGATTGGCCATTCCCCCTGCCTGTCCCTCTGAGAAAAGATTGAGCCAGATACAGACCACAACAACCGCAATATATGTTATAAGGATCCATACTTCATATAATTTTCCGTTTCGCATGGCAGCTGCTCCTTGTCAGGTTTATAAATCAGGAAGCCTTTCTCCTGATTCTTCATACTTAGGCTTATTTGGTAACTGTTCAGCCCGTATTTAAACGCTTCGTTTTACGCCGAACAACCTCTATCATTGTATCAACAATCACTTTATATAACAAGTAAAATATATAATTCATTGTGCGTTTGTCATGATGTGATGAAAACATTTTTTGTCACGATAACTTGACTTTATGACAACCATATGCTAATATAGTCAGCGGGAGAAAACATGATTCATATCATGTAATAAATAATTTATTAGAGGGTGTTATCATATGTTTACAAGAAAAGAGCTTGCTTATTTCAATGTGTGCAGGCGCGTTTACCCATGGATAGGTAACTGCGCAGTCTCATCCGGTCTTATTTTGATCACCGATAATATGTTTAATAAGGAATGGCGTTTCTTCAAGTATTCTCTTGAGGGAGTGGATTATTATGTAATAAAAACCCGCCCTGATGACAACGGGCAGTTTATTCTGTGTACTGTGGAATCCTTTGACATGGCAATGATCGCATTGGAAAAAATACTGTGGAACAAAGCCTCGTCAGAGCAGCCGGATCTTAGCAAGATCCCGCTTGAATATGTGCTGTCGGCACCCGCAAGGCTGAATATGCGCAATATGTCGACCCTGTTCCTGTATAATATCCTTCCTTTTAAAACAGGAGTCAGCGGAAGTTAAGGACAGCTTAATAACCTGTCCCTCTCCTCTCAAGCCATGGCAGTAAATATGTACTGTAAACAAGATCTATTATAGCCACCGCGGGAATAGCTATAAGAATTCCGGTTACCCCGAACATATTGCCGCCCACAACGATACCGACCAGTACCCACAGGCCGGATACTCCGAGTGAATTACCAAACAGCCTGGGCTTCAGTACATATCCGTCCAGTAGCTGCACTACTGCAAAGAAAATGATGAAAACAAGCGCATGTGAAGGCTTGACCATAAGCAGTACGAACGCTCCTATAATTGTTCCTATGATAGGACCGACGGTCGGTATGAAATTGGTTATTCCCACAACAAAGGCTACCAGACCGGCATACTCCATGCCTGCTATGCTCATAAAAACAGCGGTTACAATACCCACAATAAAGCTGTCTATTACATTAAACACAATATATCTGTTGAAAATATCATCACATTTACGCAGGAACCTTCTTACCTCATCATAATGATCCTGACGGAAAACCGCCTTAAGCAGCCTATGTAAGCCTGTCTTTAACTTTTCCTTTTCCGCGAGCAGATAAATAGAGAGGATAAATGCTATCAGCCAGTGTACAATGTTCTTTCCGGCATTTGTGGATATATCCACGATATTATTCATATTATCGCTCATGAAATTCACAATATAATTCATTATGTTTTCAGAGGACCCGATAAAGTTCTTAACATCCAGCTTAAATCCAAGCACCGAAAGCTTATCCAGCATCGAGCTTAGCGAATTCACATATTCATCAAAATGGGAAGCAAATGTCTGGGCGCTCTCAACCAGCTGAGGCGCAAGTACATATAAAGCAAATGAAATAAACAGAAGAACTCCGATAAACGCAAAGGTATTGGCAAGCAGATTCTTCCTTTGTTCTGATTTTATCTTTTTAAAAACAGTTCTCTTGAACCACTTGGCCAGAGGATTAATGACATAGGCTATTATACAGCCGAATAATACAGGTCTGAAAAAGCCGAGGAAGGTTTTAAGCGCATCAAGAACACTGCCCAGATTGGAAAGGGCAACAAACAGCGTAACCGCGATACATGCGGCTACCGTATATGGATACCATGGTGCATCTTTTATGGATCTCTTCCTCATTTCTTCCTCCTCTTCTTTTCACATCATAAGGCTTCGGATTCCTTATGACCACTCTCCGGATCAATATCTTCCATACACTACCACCCTTCCGGAGATACCGGGCAGGCAGCTATCTTACTCAACCCTCGGAACCCTGCTGTATAACTCGGTAAGTCCTCTTATACTTGAGCAAAGCTCATTTGAGAGGAAATTGGGACGAAGTCTCCACTCCCAGTTACCCTCCGCGGTTCCCGGTGTATTGATCCTTGCTTCCCTTCCGAAGCACAGATAATCCTGAAGCGGTATTATACACAGATCGGCAACCGAACGGTATGCCTCCCTTATTATATCCCATACCAGCGCGCCGTAATCCGTATTCATCGAATTAACATATCTTCTGCAGAAGTCCCTCTCTCCTTCATTAATCTCTTCCACCCATGCACGTGTGGGAGTATTGTCATGGGTTCCCGTGTATACGACACAGTTATTGATATGACGATGGTTCACATAGCAGCTGTCCCAGCTCGTGAAGCCGTACTGAAGCACCTTCATTCCCGGGAAGCCCGACTCCTTAAGAAGAGCCTCATTCTCCGGAGTATTGTTTCCAAGATCCTCCGCGATTATCTTAAGCTCTCCAAGCTTATCCTTAAGCGTATTGAACAGATCCATTCCCGGTCCCTTATACAGCTTCCCGTTCTCGGCTGTCTTGTCACCGTACGGTACCGCATAATATTCACAGAAGCCGTGGAAATGATCTATCCTTATAACATCATAGAATTCGTAATTTCTCCTGATCCTGTCTACCCACCAGTCATATCCGGCTTTCTTCTGCATTGCCCAGTCATAGATAGGATTTCCCCACAGCTGGCCTGTTCTTGAGAAAGCATCGGGCGCACAGCCTGCCACAACCTTCGGCTTAAGCTCCTTATCCATAAGGAATACTTCAGGATGTGCCCAGCAGTCGGCACTGTCAAGCGATACATAGAAAGGCAGGTCTCCTATTATCTTAACATTCTTCTCACCTGCATATTCCCGCAGCTTATTCCACTGTTTATCGAACTCATACTGTTCGAAATATACAAGCCCGATCTCATCCTTTAACTCTTTGCGTATCTTATCAAGCGCTGTTTTCTTGCGTTTCTTAAGATCATCCTCCCATTCCGTCCAAGGCGCACCCTCAAGCTTATGCTTGATCGCAGTGAACAGTGCATAATCCTCAAGCCACACACTTTCCTTTTTTATGAATGACTTTAGCTCCTTATCCTCTTTTCCTGCTTCCGTAAAACGTTCATAGGCCTTCTTCAGCAGAGTTCCCCTGTTATTATACTGTGCTCCGTAATCCACTCTGGTCGCATCATTACCGAAGTCCATTGCATTGCATTCATCCCAGGTAAGCAGGCCTTCTTCTATAAGAGCTTCAAGTGAAATAAAATAGGGATTTCCGGCAAAGGCCGAAAAAGGCTGATAAGGAGAATCCCCATAACCCGTGGGACCTACCGGCAGTATCTGCCAATAACCCTGTGCCGCATCATGTAAAAAATCAACAAATTCAAATGCTTCCCTCGAAAAACATCCTATCCCGAACTTTGAAGGGATCGAAAAAATGGGGAATAACACTCCGCTCTCTCTCATTACTTATACACCTCGGTTTCATATATTTTAGAATTCCCGTAACTGCTCAAAATGAATATCACAGCTCTTTTTCCTGCTGATATATCAGATAATTTATAAACTGCTGGGCTGTTCTTCCGGAAATGCCTCCATGCGACATTTCCCACCTCATTGCTTCCTTCCTTAACGCTTCCTCATCCATATGAAGACCCGCCCTCTCTGCCAGAGTTACAACAATGTTTTCATACTCCTTTGGCATCGGTTTGGAAAATCCTATCGTAATACCGAACCTGTTAACCAGTGACAGCTTCTCTTCCACGGTATCCGAATGATGGATGTCTTCCGAATTCGTATGATCATCCTTGTCATTCCACGTTTCTTTGATAAGGTGTCTCCTGTTGGATGTGGCATAGATAAGTATATTATCCGGCCTTGTTTCCACACCGCCTTCGATCACGGCCTTAAGATATTTATATTCTATCTCATTCTCCTCAAATGACAGATCATCCATATAGATAATGAATTTATAGTTTCTGTTCTTAATGGAGGATATGATCGTTGAAAGATATTTAAACTGATGCTTATATATCTCTATCATCCGAAGGCCTCTGTCATAATACTGATTGATTATGGCCTTAACACTGGTCGATTTACCGGTTCCGCTGTCACCGAAAAGCAGTACGTTATTGGCCTTGCTTCCGCTGACGAAGGCCTCGGTATTCTCTGTAAGCTTCTTCTTCTGGATTTCGTAACCCACAAGATCATCAAGCGTTACGACGTCCATGTTGTTGATAGCTATAAAATCGATCCCACCGGATGCGTTCTCTCCTATTCTGAAGGCCTTGTTTAATCCGAACAGCCCTACTCCGTAATCCCGGTAGAAGTCCGTCACCGCCTTATAGAAGGAATCCTCGTCAGGAGCCTTTTCAAGCTGCTCTGACAGTGCCTGCACCTTCTCACTTACGTTCCAGTTATATATTTTTTTATTCTTCTTAACTGCCTGATAATTATTAAGAATAGAGAAGCAGTTCACTCCAAGCTCATTCTCAACATCCGAAAAGTCATAAAAGAATAATTTCCTGATCCTTGCAAAATCATCCTTCACGATAGTTGTAACGGTGCCTTCACTTATCACGCTCTTTTCGCACACGAGTGAGAAAGGATTCTCGCTCATCATAAGAAAAAAGGTAATGTAATTATGCCAAAGATTCTTATCGAATCCGTAATCCGTTGCCAGAACAAGAAGCCTCTTTAACTGTTCCTTTATATCCTTTATAACCTTGGATTTATTATAGTCACCTGTTTCGATTATTTCAAATATTTCGCCAAGTCTGCTCAGGATGCTGTTTTCATCCAGGCTTCCATACATGAACAGTTCTGATATTTCCCGGTTCATTTCAATCCTCCCTCTTCTTTCAGCACACATTATACCACGAAATATCTGTTTTATAGTAAACTAAATTATTAATTTCGTTTAGCATTGCTTTCTGAATGAAAATAAGGAAATGCAATCAGATGAAATAATGAAAGGACACTCTCTTTGAATTTCTATCTCCGAAGTGTCCTCTTGTTATAATTTGATTATAAAGCTAGGTAAACGAGATTACCTCCTCCTTGGGTTTTCCCGTAGGTTCGATACTTATAGCCTGTAAGACCGGCCCTTCCTTGCCGTAGTCATCGAAATACTCGATGTTTACTTTGGCCTTTACCTTTATATACTGCCGGTTGACAAGCTCATCTTCCTTATCATATTTACATGCATATCCGAGGAAGGCTATATCTTCGGCACAGCATGTCATGGCCATCCTTCCGGGAACGAAATAGCCCTTGGGGAACTGCGGCGGATGAAGCACCATTCCTGTGTATTCGATGGTACGCCCCTCGTATCTGTCCATGTTATCAAGGGCATCCAGATACCATACTCCATATCCCGTATCGTCAAGCACTATCGGATCCTTCGTAAGATCATAGGGCAGATCCTCTTCAAGGGTCACGTTCATCTCCCCGTCCTTGTTCTCGAAGATAATATCTGCCCGCTGATTTAAAGCCTTGATATTTCTCTTATATGAAGCGATCTTTTCCTCCAGCCCGTCACAGCGGTTCATTATGATAAGCTCCGAGCCTCTTATCTGCTCTGCCAGCAATGACTTCATATTGGTGAAATATGATTCGAAGGTAGCTCCGTTGATCATAGTGATCTGCTGCTCCACCTTCCATGTCCATGGCAGCTTATGATTCTTAAGTATCCACATTCCGTTGAACTCGATAACTATACGGCCGGGCTTGTACTTCTTCTCAAGCTCTGAAAGCTTCTTTGTCGTGAAATCATCCTCATCATCGATGATTTCCATTATGGTACGTGTTCTCTCAAGAACCTTGGGCTCGTATTCCTTCTCACCCTCTTCGCAGACTATAAGAAGCGTAGTCTGGCGGCTCTGAAAGTATGGTTGTGTTATTGTATAATTTATGAAGTCGGTTTTTCCACTGTCAAGAAAACCGTTGATTATAAATACTGAGGTCATATCTGCCTCCCTGAATTCAAAAAATCCCTGTCATACTGCCTTGATCGGTCCTGATGATATTTATTTAAACAGCTCTCTGATGGCGTCTTCCTTAAGCTCCGATCCTATTACACAGATCTTACCGGTAACCTCTGCCGCACCGTCCCTTACCTCACACTCACCGGGCACGTAATCGAAGTGGATGAACCTGTCGCCCTCTGTAGGAAGCATACCCTTGCAGCGAAGTATAGTTCCGTACCTGGATGTATCGTCAAGCTCTTCAAGACATTCCTCAACCTTTTCCTTGGTATATTTGGTAGATGTCTCAATACCGATGGATGTAAATACCTCATCCGCATCATGGTGGTGATGGTGATGACTGCCCACAACCTCTGTGTCGTGGGAGCCCGCCGGCTTTGAGGCATCAGAGGAATCCGAATGGATTCCTTCCTTATGATCGTGATCATGGCAGCCGCAGGAACACTCTTCATGACTGTGCTCATGGTGATGATCATGCTCGTCATGGTGATCATGATCTTCATGGTCGTGGTCATGATCGTCATGATGATGTTCGTGGTCATCATGCATCTCCATGACTTCTTTCAGGAGCTCCGCCTCAAGATCCTTGGCATCCTCAATGGTCTCCAGTATCTTGCTTCCCTCAAGCTTATCCCAGGGTGTTGTGATTATTGTTGCTTTGGGATTATGCTCCCTTATAAGAGCAACACAGGCATTTACCTTCTCATCCGTCATATTACCGGTACGGCTAAGGATTATTGTTCCCGCATGCTCGATCTGATTCTCAAAGAATTCACCGAAATTACGAAGATACGGCTTGCATTTCTTGGCATCAACCACTGCAACGGCACTGTTAAGATGAACACCCAAAGCTCCCGTCGATCCTTCAACTGCCTTCATAACATCCGACAGCTTACCTACACCCGAAGGCTCGATCAGTATCCTGTCAGGACTGTATTTATCAAGTACCTCTTTAAGAGCCGTTCCGAAATCACCGACCAGTGAACAGCAGATACAGCCTGAATTCATCTCGTTAATAACTATTCCGGCCTCTTTGAGAAAGCCTCCGTCTATTCCTATCTCTCCGAACTCATTCTCAATAAGAACCACCTGTTCACCCGAAAGTGCCTCCTTAAGAAGTTTCTTGATAAGAGTTGTTTTTCCTGCTCCCAAAAAACCGGATACAATATCAATCTTTGTCATTTCTGTCACCTCTCTATTTAAAATATCTGTAACCTATGCTATAATAATCGCCTGGTTTCTCGGATCGGGCGGTTATTTTTATTTAAATATTTTTCTCTAACAGTTTCTCAACGCTTACAAGCTTCACACACAGTACGAACACCCTTGCCGCATCCTTCATCTCCTCAGTCGAGGGGAAGGTCGGAGCTATTCGGATGTTTGAATCCCTTGGATCCTTTCCATAAGGATATGTTGCGCCGGCACCGGTGAGTGTGACTCCGAGTGCTTTGCATCTTGCCACTATTTCCTTCGCGCAGCCATCCATTGCATCAAATGAAATGAAATACCCTCCCTTGGGCTTAACCCAGCTTCCGATATTCAGTCCCGTCAGCTCTTTCTCGAGAGTATCCGTAACTGCTGCGAACTTGGGTCTAAGAAGCTCTCCGTGCTTCTTCATATGTGCCTTTAACCCGTCAATATCCTTAAAGAACCTGACATGACGCAGCTGGTTTATCTTGTCATGACCTATGGTCTGCACGCCCATCATCTTAAGGATCCACTGAACATTGTCAATCGAAGAAGCAACCGCTGAAACACCGGAACCGGGGAAGCTTATCTTAGATGTTGAAGCAAAGATAAATACCATGTCCGGATTACCGGCTTTCTTACACTCATCCAGGATATTAAGTATCTCATCCTGATCGTCATCATAAAGGTGATGAACACAATAAGCATTATCCCAATATATACGGAAATCATCCGCAGCGGGCTTAAGGTTCGCAAACCTTCTTACGGTTTCATCCGAATAAGAGATGCCCGTGGGGTTGCTGTATTTCGGCACACACCATATACCCTTTACCGCAGGATCATTATTGACATACTCTTCAACCATATCCATATCGGGACCTGTCTCAGACAGAGGTATATTGATCATCTCGATACCGAACTGCTCTGTTATCTTAAAATGCCTGTCATATCCCGGAACAGGACAGAGGAACTTCACCTTGTCAAGCTTATGCCACGGAGTACCGCCTTTAACTCCGAAACAGAAGGATCTTGCAATCATATCATACATAAGATTAAGGCTTGAATTACCGCCTACTATGACATTGTCCTTCTCAACCTCCATCATATCAGCCATAAGACGCCTGCATTCGCCTATACCGTCAAGATCGCCGTAATTACGTGTATCTGTTCCAAGCAGGGTGTGCATATCAGACCCGCTGTTCATAACATCAAGCATCGGCATGGCGATCTCAAGCTGTGACAGTCCCGGCTTACCGCGTGCCATATTAAGCTTAAGCCCCTTGGCCTCCTCTTCCTTATACTGTTTTTCAAGCTCTTCCTTTAACGAAAGCAGCTCTTCTTTGGTCATTTCCCTGTATGCTTTCATTTTCATCTCTCCTGATGCCGTTTTCTGTTTCATAATCAGCTACACTACCATTTAGGATCTGATCTTTTCTTAAACTTTATGAATCTTATCACATTTTTTTATGCATATCAACCTTATGTCTGACCCTTATATTCAGGCATCATCACATATTCAGCATCATCCGTGCTTTATCAGACGTCCGGTTACGGATTAACAATACACCTGTCTTCTCCGTTCAGATATGCCTTTATATTAAGATATACCTCCTGCATCAGCCTGTTCCTTGCTTCTACGGTCGCCCATGCTATATGCGGAGTTACAAGAAGCCTTCGGTCACCGCTCAGCTCTCTCAGCGGGCTGTCCTTCCTCATTGGCTCTCCATCGATCACATCCAGAGCCGCTCCGGCTATTTTCCCGCCCTTTATTGCTCTTACCAGTGCCTTTTCATCCACTATAGGACCCCTGCCCATATTTATAAGGTATGCGGTATCCTTCATCTTATCGAAGGTCTCGTCCGAGAACAGATTTCTTGTATTATCGTTAAGCGGTGCGTGTATCGATATTATATCCGATTCCTTCAGAAAATCATCCCATGAAAGCCTTGTGAACCCTTCTTCATCATGATTCCCGCTTGTGGAATAATAAACCACCCTGCAGCCGAATGCGGAAGCCACACTTGCAATCCTTCTTCCTATATTTCCAAGGCCGGTGATACCGAAGGTCTTACCGGACAGTTCATTAAAGTGCTCTTCGAAATGCGTAAATATCGGTGAGTCACAGTATTTTCCATCCTTCACATAATCATCATAATACCTTAGCTTCTCATACAGATAGAATAATGATGCAAAGGTATGCTGGACGACACTTTCCGTGGAATATCCCTTAGCATTGCTAACCTTGATCCCCCGGCTTCTGCAATAGTCAATATCCACATTATCATATCCCGTTGCCGTTACACAGACAAGCTTAAGTCCCTTAAGATCTCCTATCGTGCTTTCATTGATGGGAAGCTTATTGATTATAAGAATCTCTGTATCTTTTGCTCTTTCTGCTATCTCAGAAACCTTAGTCGTCTGATATGAGATAAAATCACCCAGCCCCTCAAACTCAGAGAGATCAACATCCGATCCCACATTCAGTATTTCCAACGCTGTAATTTTCATCTTTTACTCCTCAATTTTTATCTTCAGAATCCAATCCCTGATGCTATCATCAAAAAGGCAAAAGCGACCAGCCACCATATGATAAACAAAGGGGACAGATATCTTACCCACTTGCCAAACGGAACCCTGCAAATCGCAAGGGCAGCCAGTATCTCTCCTCCGGTAGGTGCCATTATATTGGTGAAAGCATCTCCGAGCTGATATGCAAGAACAGCTGTCTGCCTGGTCATCCCGGCCTTATCCGCAAGAGCCATCATAAGAGGCGTGGTTATCGCAGCCTGAGCTGAACCTGAAGGAACTATTACATTAAACAGCTCATGGAATATAAACATTCCTATCGGCATAGCCCTGTACGGCAGCTCCTGAAGCATGCCTGACATCGCATGAAGCACCGTATCCATCACATTGGCACCGTTCAGAATAACTATTGCGGCATTTGCAAGGCCTATCATTATACAGGGCAGCATCATATCCTTACAGCCCCGTATGAAAAACTCACATATATTCTTAGGCCTCAGGCCCCCCACTGCACCGCCTATGATACCTACCGCAAGAAAGATTCCTGCAAGTTCATCCACGTAATATCCCCATTTTATCATCCCAATGACAGAGAATATCATTCCGATCAGGAATACGATAAGGGCATATATCTGACGATTCGTAAGCTTTCCGACATTATCAAGCTTAATCTTCTTTCCTTTATTGAATTCCTCATCATATAAATATGAGCCGCTGAACTTAGGGTTCACCTTGACCATATGGGCACGCCACATAACATAGGCTATGGATACGGCTTCAAGGCAGATAAACATGACTATCCTAAGACCCATTCCCGAGAATAAGGGAAGGCCGGCTATCTTCTGTGCCGTTCCTTCAGTGAAGGCATTGGTTATCGAACCAGCATACCCGGCAGTCGCTGCAATGAAAATAATGCCTACGGCAGTGAGTGAATCGAAACCGACCGTGATACAGCATGCCAGCACAAGCGGAACAAATACAAGAAATTCCTCGAAGTTACCGCAGAATGCCGAACCGCATCCAAACGGTATCATCAGTATCGGTATCAGCAGGATTTCCCTGCCATTAAGTCGTTTCAGGATATTGGCCATCCCGACGTTCAGTGCACCCGTTCCGTTTATTATCGCAAACATGCCTCCGATGATAAGAAGGAAGAAGATTATGCCTGCTGCCTCCTGCATCCCGAGAGTAAGCGATTCAAGCACAACCAGCAGATTTACCGGTGTCTTCTCGACATAATGGAAGCTGTCCGGAACGACTATCTCCTTTCCGGTCTCTTCGGATTCCACTCTTTCATACTGACCGGCCGGAATAATAAATGACATGAAAGCACACACAGCCACCACTATCACCATGAGCAGCATCGGATGAAGTGTGTCTGTCTTCTTAATGCTTTCGTTGTCCTTTTCAATATTCTGAAAAAGCTTTAACACCCTGATACCTCCCGTGTAAATGTCATACAGTTTATTGTACCCTAAATAATTCTGTAATTCAACATAGACGGTTTGAAGAAATTCAGCTTTAAAACAGAAAACAGGGGCGTCTTACGACGCCCCTGTTTATTACTTCGCGGTACCCCTTATGATATTACTTAAAAGGGTTCTCGGTAGGATAAGGAAGTGATGCCGGCTGATTATAACCGATCTCGTCTACCTTAACGCCGATATACTTAAATACTTCGTAAAGAGCCTTTCCGAAATGTCCGAAAGCAACTGCTCCGTGATGAGGATAATTCTTCTCAATAAGTACATGACGATAGAAACGTCCCATCTCAGGTATAGCGAATACACCGATACCACCGAAGGATCTTGTTGCTACAGGAAGAACCTCGCCTTCAGCTACATATGCGCGAAGGATCGAATCAGCTGTTGATTGCAGTCTGTAGAAGGTAACAGGTCCGGGAACGATATCGCCTTCAAGCGTTCCGTTGGTAACCTCAACAGGAAGTGAACGAGCCATGATGGCCTGGTTCTTCATCTCGCAGCTTGTAAGCTTCTTAGAGCAGGTATTTCCGCAATGGAAGCCCATGAATGTATCTGTATGCTTGTAATCGAACTTGCCCTTGATGCTGTCTTCATACATGCACTTGGGAACTGAGTTGTTGATATCAAGAAGAGTAACGATATCATCACTTACACAGGTTCCGATATACTCGCTTAAGCAGCCGTAGATATCAACCTCACAGGATACAGGGATTCCGCGTCCTGTAAGACGTGAATTAACGTAGCAGGGAACGAATCCGAACTGGGTCTGGAATGCCGGCCAGCACTTACCTGCGATGGCAACGAATTCCTTGGATCCCTTATGTGCCTCGATCCAGTCAACAAGAGTAAGCTCATACTGAGCAAGCTTGTTAAGAACCTCGGGCTTCTTGTTTCCTGCGCCAAGCTCCTCTGCCATTTCCTTGGCAACATCAGCGATC
>JAILNV010000097.1 GCA_024691125.1 Lachnospiraceae bacterium
CTTATGACATTTCCTAAATTTACTTTAGGGCCGTTCTTAAAACTTAACTTTTTGAAATGTTGTTATAAGGTTTCTGCCGTAACCGGCTCTCCCTTATAACGAATTTCAGGGATGGTTTATACTATTAGATTTTCAAGGTTCTGTTCAATTCCGCTACCGCATAAACTCAATCATTTTTGACCGATTTCCTTGCGACAGCTTACACATAATATCATCTTGATTTTGCCTTGTCAATACCTTTTTTTGCTTTTTTTTCAATAAAAAACTGACCCAAAATCACTCATACTACATCTTGTGGATTTAGCAGGTACTGTGTACAAGTCATCGGATTAAATCCGGTCATTCAAACCATCCCGAATTTATCGTCTCCTACTCCGGTATAGTTAATTGAAAGGTTTTCCAATCCCATTATCTGGTTAAGTGAGAATTCCCTGTTACACTTGGGGCATTTATACAGTGTTACATCTCCACCGTCCAATCTTGTATTACGCGAATACTTTACTTCTGTTCCGCATATAGGACATTTACGCTGCGTATATTCTCCTTCTTCTGATACTCCTCCGGATACTCCGGCCATTTGTTCATCATTTATGAGCGTACCTTTTCCTATCATATCTCCATCTCTCCTTTAATAAATTACGTACAACTGTCCAAAACAGATTCAAAGCACTTTCATCTTCGCTGTTTTGGATTCGTCAGAACTTTCCGTGTATCAATATGCTGATCCCGGCTACAAAAATATATACGTTACAGTTTATAAAAAGGCAATATATCTTTATCTTATGAGATTTAGAAGGATATTACTGTTAAACAGAAATGTCAGAAACGACGAATCCCGGATATAGCCAAGCATTCTGATACCAAAGCTGTTCCCAAGACACATTATAATGATAAAAAATGCTATCCATACAATTATCAGAGCCTCAAGCGCTCCGGTAATGCAACCCAGAGTCCGGTTAAACCCCTTTATCACGGGAATCCTTGAAATAAGATCCGTAGTCTTAAGGATCATCCACATTCCAACGGACAGCACCGCAGACACTATTATAAAGGTTGAAGATCTTATTACCAGTTTTGTAATATAGCCCGCTATATATTTTTCAAATACCGTTGCAGCCAATTCATTACGCAATTGTGTTCCGTACTTCGTGATAATATCATCCATTATTATCTCAGGTACATTAAGCTCTTCCGCGGTTATACCACTTTCTGAATAGCCATCCTCTGATATGGTGTAATTCTGATCTTCCTTTTCTTTACCGATAATTATAATCCCGGTTCCTTCTTCTTTGTCGTTCCCGTTCTTATCTGTTTGCGCCGATTCCTCCACTTTCCTGTTAAAGGATTCTATCAGTTTCTTTTCTATGTCATCATATATGCGGGAGCTGTTGATAAGACTGCTGCTTATTGCAGGAGAAATGATCATGGCGCCTGCCATAACCACAAGTGTCCCGGCAAGAGATACTGCGATTCTCAGAAATCCCTTTCTGTAACCCTTTATAATAAAGAACGCAAACAACCCTGTCACTGCGGCCGCAAGCCAGTTAAATCCCATTATTTACCCTACCCCTTAATATAATATGATTTCTCTCCCCTGAGGAACTTTAAAACGAAATGACCTGATTATTTAAGCTGAATCTCCTCTGTCCTGTTCCCCATGACCAGAAGATATTTGGTTACTGAATCTGTCGGCACCAGCTTGACTATGCTTTCATGAAATCTTCCACTGTATTTCTCCACATCATTCATATTGTAGATAACACAGTCATCACTGTTATATATGATCACAAGATCCTTGTTAAACTGTATATCCGAATAATTCAGGGAAAAATCTTTCGCATACACGATATCCCCTGCAGTATTGTAAACATCGATATGATATGGGTTATCGCTTCTTCCCTCGGCATAAACAAGCCCGATATAGTCTTCATTATGAAATACACTCTTTATTTCTTCTTTTATCTCGGTCTCAAATACGTTTTCGGGCTTTTGTGCTCCCTTAAATATCTCCAGTCTGTTATCTCCTACCGCAAAGGAGGTATTTGCATTCATAAATTCCACATAAGACACTATTGAATTACTGAAATTAAATCCCGCAACAAGGTTGTCAATCTCATTCTGCCCGACGTTTCCGAAATTATAGTATGCAACCGAAGAAGTAAGAGCCGCACCGTCAATGCGGAGATAGGATACACACAACATTATACCGTCATCCGATATGGCAATATTTACCGGATAACCGCTCTTGTCCATGGTAGTCCTGTCATTGGCTACATTCTGTCCCTCCTTATTGAACAGCTTAACCCAGGTAACATCTCCCTCTTCCAAAATTACAGCCACATTTCCCGTTCCTGATACACACAGCTTCTGTATTGGCAGTGTGGTATCGATCTCCCCCTGAGGACCACTGCTGTTTAAAACATAAATCTTACTCTTTTTATAATCTCCGACTGCAACATAGTCTCCGCATACATCCACGATCGGGCTCTGCATCTGGAAGGGCTGGTTCCACAACATCTCGTTATCCATGTTAAAGGCGGATATACCATCGGAACTGTATCTTATTATATTATTATTGAACTTAAGGTATGAAGCCGTGGATGCTTCCTGATACTCCATGGTACGCAGTGTTGTGTAATCCGTATAGATCATGGTCTTATAGTTATGGTACATCGCAATGCCTATTACGGCAGCAACTATAAACAAAGCCAGTATCCTGTAAAAGATAAACCTTCTGTGTCTGTTTATCTTCTCCCTAAGCTCTGACTGGTCCCCGTCGTATTTATTTTTAAAATATTCGTTAATCTGTGCCATATCAAAATTCAAATGCTGAAATCAGTACCGCTTGATATGATACTACAAAAAAAGAAATATGGCAAAAAGAGATGTTGTTTTTGGTTTTTATAGAAATGAATTCAGCAGTTTTCCTGCTTTTTCTGCATTCTGTCCGCTGTATCTTTCGGCAAAATATCCCTCTCCCGACAAGTGATCCGAATAATATCTTATTCCCAGTAAAAACCGGTTCTTTGCTATATATTTAATCAATAATCCCATATTCACCATGTTGATCCGATATTTACAACCGTCTTCATATCCTTTAAGCAAAGAAATCAGTTTTTCCCTGTCTGTATCTCCGTTCTCATAAGTACAGCAGGATCTTGCACAATCGGCAAGGTCATCATACACAGAACCCTGCATTATTGAATCAGTGTCTATAAAGCAGACAACCCTTCCGTTCCTGAATACCATGTTCCCGGTCTTTGCATCTGCATGTATGGCCGATCCCGTGGGTACTTTTATTGCCCGCATTTCTTCTATTCTGTCTCTGATAATGCGGTCAAGCCCGTCTATCCTCTTATTCTTATCGGGAATATGCAGACTCAGATATTTCTTATAATAGTAATCTATATCATGCAGATGGGCAAATGCACCGGGTTCTCTGATACTGTCACATTCATTAAGAATCCTGTGAAGCCTGCCAAGTCCCTTTCCCACCTCGTATATGCCTGTCTCACTTTCCTCTTTATCAAAGACACTGCCTTCTATATACCGGTACATGCGCCATATTTTTCCGGCATCATCCATATAAAAATAATTTCCCTCACGGTTTTTGACCCATTCGGGACAGTACCACTCATATGTACCGGCATCATGCAGCTCACAGGCACTTTTATACTGCATATAATTATGTTCTATATCCTTAAGAGCAGCGGAATACAGACAAGGATTAAGGCTCTGCAACACATAAGTGCTTCCGGCCTTAACAAGAAAGGTTCTGTTAATATGACCGCCGGTCAGTTCTTTAACCTCCCTCACCGGCTCGTCAATATAGATTTTTATGGTCTTCTCACAGCAAGTTATCATACCTGACCGTTCCAGCTTACATATGTTATTACAATATTTCAAAAATGGCATCTTTTAGGATTTCGGATACATTCTCTCCCCGAAGCCATTCTTTGAAATCATTTCCATCCATACTTATCAGCGAATTGTATATCATATCCTTGGTAACATTGTCAATCCATGCGTTGTCAAGTATTTCAAACACACGCCTATTTTGGTCATTTACAGCGGGGACAAAGGATGTAAGCTCAAGACATATGCCTGTTTGCACGTCAGTCTCCTTAATGCATACCGTTACGGTATTTCTTGCAGGATCATACTCCGTCTTACATATCCGGTTCTCATATTTTCTATTATTTACATCGCTGTTACCGTCGGTTCTCATACATACTACATCACTGTCTTTTGCCGGTCTGATACCATAAAAGGTAACTTTATAGCTTCTTACACCGGGAATAAGCGAAAGATCTCCTTTGGCTCCGTCTATAGTAAACCTCTGAACATAACCGCTTTCGTTCCTGTCATATGTTACAGAGAATCCTGTTGTAACATATTTTCCGTTAAGATAGTTCATGCTCATGCCATCGTCTTCATACATCATGTATTCACCGTTTGCACAGGAACCCACATAAACAGCTGTCTCTGACGGATTATCGGTTCCGTTCTTCTTATCCTCAAGTGAAAGCGGTACTATACCTCCGGCTTTAAGAAGAACCGGTATCTCATCCAGTTTTCTGTACAGCTTTCGATGCTTTTTACCCTCATATATCCTGCCATTTGATATATCATAATATCGGCCGTCAGGTATAAATGTATTTACACAGGCAAGCCTTAATTCCAGATCCATCCTTTCTGTTATTGCCGCAACTATAAGATTATCGCCAAAACCGTATTCGTTGGGAACGCGATATGCTGCCTGTTCATCCGGATGATCATAATACATGGGCCGGATCAGAGGTTTTGAATCCTTATAAGCTCTGTAATTCTCTGTATACAGATAAGGAATCAGCTGATGTCTGAGTCTCATGAACTTTCCGGTTATGCTGCGATAAGGCTCCTCCATCGACCACGGCTCCTTGTTAAGGAATTCGCTGTTGCTGCTGTGGAGTCGCATAACAGGCGAAAACACTCCGAACTGAATCCATCTTATAAGCCTCTCCATATCCTTGTCTCCCAGCATATGCCCGCCGATATCATGACTCCACCAGCCATAACCGATATTACTTGCGGTAGATGTGAAAAACGGCTGGTATGCAAGGCTCCTCCATGTTATTCTGGTATCTCCCGAGAATCCCACAGGGTATCTGTGGGAACCCACGCCTGCATATCTTGAAAAGATCATTGGGCGTATATTCCTGCCCTCCATATCATGGTAATGATAATGATTGAGCAAAAACAGCGGATCCACGTCATTTTTCCCGGATCCCGTACCCTGTTGCCAGTCTATCCACCAGAAATCAACGCCTTTTTCCTCATATGGGTGCATGATCTCTTCAAAATACGCATCCCTGAACCTGCGGCTTGAAAAATCAAATTCCACGGGTTTTTCCGTAGCCGGATCCGTGCCCATGCGCTCAGCCACCGCATCATACATATCCTCAAAGGCTCTTATACCGTCTGCCGGATGCAGATTAAGGGTTACAGCAAGCTTCCTGTTATGAAGTCTGCCAAGGAAGTCCTCAGGCTCGGGAAAATACTCCCTGTTCCAGGTATAACCCGTCCATCCGGTTCCGTATTTGGGATCGATCTGTGTCAGATGCCAATCCATATCAATGACTGCGACCGAAAGAGGTATCCTCTCTTCTTTAAACATGCTAAGAACCTTCATATAAGATTCATCTGTATATTTGTAATATCTGCTCCACCAGTTACCAAGGGCGTATCTCGGAAGCATGGGTGTCCTTCCGCTAAGCATGGCAAAATCCTTAAGACCGCCATAAAAATCCTTACCGTATCCGAAGAAATATATATCAATACATTCATCCTCCCTGTTTTTAAAGGAGGATCCCATCCCATAGCCACCATCTGTATCCGGTACCATAACCGGGCTGTTGCTGTCATCTATGACTGCATAACCATTGTGGCCGAAAAGCCCCGGATCAAGCTCGGTAAAGCCATCCGTCAGATCAAGAGTTCTTGCCGTACCAAGCAGATTCCTGTCGGAATTGCCGTATACTATGCCATAATGCCAGATGGTATCCATGCTTTTTACCTTTATGATAAGCCCGTCTGATGAGAAAGGCTTCTCATCATAAACCAGTCTGAGCTCATCCGTTTGTATCACAATACCGTTTTCTGTCCTTCTCTCTGAGTATTCTATCTTAGGAAAATCACGGTTTACCACCATCCGTGTAAGTCTGTCCTCAAATCTTCCGTCCTTTTGATATTCAAGCCTTATAAGTCTGTCCGTCAATACGGTTATTCTGTAGTTCTTCCCGGTCATATTCTGTTCTCCTCCCGTGAAATACTGAAAATCACATCTTCATATTGCGATTAATCTATAGAAAAGGGACAAGTTCCTTAAATATGGTTTTAGCACCTGCCCCTTACATCATTAAAGAAATTCTATATCCGTAAACTTATTTATTCGACATATATGCCGAGTAAGCATCCTGCTGTATCTTTATAAATTCGTCATATCCCATGGCATTTAACTGTTCAATATAGCCGTCCCATGCTTCGTCGACGCCTCCCTCAGATACCCATGTTGCCTGTGAAGATTTAACAAAGGCATCTATATCTGCGTAGAGAGTGGCAAGAGTGTTAAGCTGATCGGTGGTATAGCTTACATTGGGAAATGCTTCCTTTGCATATTTTGCAAGCTCCCTGTCGAGCTCGAGCTTTGCTGCATCACCGTTCTCTGCCGCATATTTAACCTTATCATTGAAGCCGTCATCCACATATTTGGGACCGAAATCACGAAGAGAAGATATCCATGCGAAGGTGTCTGCCGAATTTCCGTCCTTAGGAGGAAGAACCATATATGTACCATCTTCATTCTTTTCAACGCCTACACCAAATGAACCATAGAAGTTCTGGATAGAAGCATCATCTGTGTAGAACCTGTCGGCCCAGGCAAGAAGGGGACCGGGATCCTTACATGCTGATGTTACAACGAACTCGTATCTGCTCATATTCCAGTGCTCCGGATCTGAACATATATACTGATTTCCTGAAGGACCCTTGAGGGCCGGAAGGGCTACATACTGGTCTGCATTTGCTCCGAAGGTAGCATCAGCCGTCCAACCGGGAGCAGAACCTACGATGGGAGTCTCACTCATAAGCTTGGCATCACGCATTGATTCATCTTCTGTAAAAAGCTCTGCATCGATAAGACCGGCTTCAAAGCATTCATTCATCCACCTGATTCCTTCCTTATATTCCTCGGATGTCGGGATGAATACGGGTTCTCCGTTCTTTACCGTCATCATTGATGTATTATCCGCACCGATCGTGGTACCGAAGGGCAGGCAGAAGAACATTACTGAATCGGCATAGCCCTGTCCGAACGGTATCTCATCGGAAGGATCTCCGTTTCCGTTGGCATCCTGCTCCTTAAATGCCGTAAGAACATCCTCATATTCCTCATATGTTGTGGGTACCTTTAATCCGAGGTTATCAAGCCACGTCTTATTGATAAACATCTGGTTGGCTATAACCGGTCGGCATGGCTTCTTACTCGGAAGACCGTAAATATGTCCGTCAGCTGATGTTGCCAGAGCCTTCATGGTAGGATCCTTCTCCATGATCGCCTTAAGGTTAGGCATATACTCATCAATATATGAATCAATTGCAATAAATGAGTCCTGGTTAGTAAGGATATCTGATTCCGTGAAGCATATGGAACCCATAAATGCATCGGGAAGATTGCCGCCTGCCATAAGCACAGCCTTTTTATCGCTCCAGTCCGAGTTAAGCATTGTATCCCACTTAATTGAGATTCCCGCTTCCTCTGCCGCCTCATCCGGGAATCCGGTATGATAATCATCACCCCAGTCGGCCCATCTTACTGTTGCAACATTATAAACAGATCCGTCGTCAGCACTCTCCAAATCTGCGATATCAACCTTTTCACCGGCCACTCCGCTGTCTTTGACCTGTGATTCCGATGATGCCTGGCCCGATCCACAGCCTGCAACAAGCATTGATACCGATAATAATCCGGCCGTAAGTACACTTAATCTTTTCTTCATTACTTTTCTCCTTCTCTAATCACTTATTATTTTAACATCTATCCCTTCACTGCGCCTACCATTACTCCCTGATTAAAATATTTTTGTAAAAAAGGATACAGGAGCATGATAGGAAGTGTAGAAACCACTATTGAACCGTATTTCATCATATCCGAAAGCTGACGCAGTTCCTGTGCCATAGTGCCGGTTGCTGCACCCAACAGGGATTCATTGGCTATAAGAATACGTCTTAACAGAAGCTGCAGCGGAATAAGATTTTCATTCTGCAGATATATAAGAGCGTTAAACCATGAATTCCAGAGCCCTACGGCTGTCCACAGTCCCACAACCGCTATCACCGCTTTGGAGAGCGGCACAGCGAACCCGAAAAAGTATCTAAGGGTTCCGCATCCGTCTATCTGTGCCGCTTCCCACAGAGATTCAGGGAGGGAATTCTGGAAAAATGTCCTTGCTACTATTATGTTGTAGGTTGATACCGCAAAAGGAAGTATCATTACCCAGGGTGTATCAAGAAGATGGAACTGTTTTACCACAAGGTAAGTCGGAATAAGTCCGCCGCTTACAAACATTGGTATTATATAGAAGGCATTTATCCACTTTCTTCCCGGCATATCATGTCTTGACATCGCATACCCGGCTGTGATGTTTACTATAAGAGCTATAATCGTTCCGGTCAGCGTATACAATATTGTATTAAGATAGCTTTTCCATATCTGCTTCTGAGAAAACAGTTGCTCATATCCTCTTACATCTATTGTCTTTGGCCATATCCATACCTTGCCGGTCGCTACATCTGCAGGATTGGAAAATGAAGCTATTATAACAAACCATAAAGGGTATATGACCATGAGAATCATTATCACTGCTATTACATGAAAAAGTATATTAACTATCTTATCCTGAGAAATCTTCTTATTTATCACTTTTACATCCTCCCTTAAAACAGACTGTTGTCCGTGATCTTCTTTGCCATGTAATTCACAAAGAGTAATACGATAAGGTTGACTACCGTGTTAAACAGGCCGATCGCTGTCGAAAGACTGTACTGCATGCTCTGCATTCCCATCTTGTATACGTATGTTGAAATGATCTCACTGCTCATGATGTTCTGTATATTCTGAAGGAGAAACACTTTCTCAAAACCTATTCCGAGAATACTTCCGGCTCTTAATATAAGGAGGATCATTGCCGTAGGCATTATCATCGGGATATCTACGTATCTGATCTTCTGAAGAGTGGTAGCCCCGTCCACAGTGGCAGCTTCGTAGAAAGTAGGATCTATTCCCGCAAGGGCAGCCAGATATATAATGCTGTCCCAGCCTAAGTGCTGCCATATATCACTCCATACATATACATGCTTAAATGCCGTTGCTTTCGCCATCAGATTGGGAAACTGCGCTCCAAGGAGATTAAACAGGTTGGCAAACAGTCCACTGCTTGGCGAGAGAAAGATAAGAACCAGTCCGCACATGACCATCGTCGATATAAAATGCGGAAGGTATGTGATCACCTGAAAGACCTTCTTAAACATTCTTGTCTTCATCTGATTGCACATAAGCGCTAACAGGATGGGAAGCGGAAAACCGACCAGAATACTGTACATGCTTAGCCCGAGCGTGTTCTTTATTGTTACTCCGAACTGATACGATCTGAAATACTGCAAAAAATTCTTCATTCCCACAAACGGACTCTTTATGATCCCAAGCGCAGGCGAATAATTCTGAAAAGCAATCACTATTCCACCCATCGGAAGATATGCAAAGCAAAAAAGAAGAATAGCAGATGGCAGAAGCAGTATATACAGCTGGTAGTATTTCCTTATGGCGCTTAATCCGTCAGATCTCTTTTTCCCGTTCATTTACGGACTCTCCTTTCCCTAATACAAGGTTACTATTTCTTTGTTTGTTCAGTTATATTTTTATATTTTTCTCTCTTATTTTGTTTCTTCGCTTTTCTTTTGCGTTTGTTCCATGGTCACATGATACAGGACGGGGATTTTTATAAATAGCACTTTTCCGAACCGAAAATAGCACTTTTCCGAACTCGGCCATAAATGCTGTAGCGGATTTGTGTTATTACATATATAATTAGCATATGAAAAATAAAAACCCCCGCTCTTATCCGGTTACACAGGTACTCGGTAATACAATATGGTTAGCTGTCCCCGTAGCTTTGGTGTTCATTGTAGCCAGCATAATATCCTTACATGCCATGCGCATTGAGAATAACCGCGCAGTTGAAAATACTGTCGGGATATACCGGAATGAACTCGGACATCGGATGAACGCCGTAAGTCATTTCATTTCTTGGACAGTCATGCATGATCCGATCCTTAATGATTTTGCACAGGATAAACATATGGGAGATTATGTAAAAGCCGGGGATGCGCTTCGTTCCAGAGTAAGTGACATGCAATATTCTACAGGAAATGAATTCAGCTATTTCTTCTATAATAATCCAACAGACTTATTTATTAATGTTTCTCCCCTCGTCCTTGAATATTCAAAATATAAGAAAATAAGGGAAAACATAATAGCTGACATAAGGGCAGGTAATGTATTTGAAGGTTCATTATGGAAATACCGTATTTATGACGGTGACGGATATTTATGCTGCGGTCTCTCATATAACGGCTATTCCCTTATTTCCGTTATAAGTGTCAATGACCTCATCACACCTCTTTCGTCCATGAATCTGGGCAAAGACGGGAGCATACAGCTTATGGATAAGGATGGCACTGTTTTCTATGAGACCTCTTTAGCTCCTGAAGGCATAAAAAAGAGCTTTTACAACAGGCTTTATTTTCCCTGCGACGATACGTCACTTCCGTTTTCACTGATCATATACTGTGATCTGCTGAGTATTCACGGCAGGATATTTTTCCTGCAGTTTACAGTACTGCTGATTGCTCTTACACTGTGTTTTATCCTTGGAAGCTATGTGCTGCTTACTTATAAGAAGGTAATACTCCCCATCAAGCTTTTTTCCGACAGGCTTTCATCTATAGATTCACTAACAGAAGGCGGCGATCCTTCTACCTTTGAGCTTACAGACGGAAACATACAGGAGCTTAACCTTATTAACGAACAGTTCAAGAATCTCATACACGAAATAACAAGGCTAAGGATAGATATTTACGAATCAGAGCTTGAAAAAGACAGGTTCAGGATCCATTTTCTGAAGCAACAGATCAAGCCTCATTTCTATCTTAACTGCCTGACTACAATAGACAGTATGCTTGCTATCGGGGATTCTCAGGCAGCGGGTAAGATGCTCCAGTTTACATCCAGATACCTGAGATATCTCTTTCAGGCGGATAAGGATTTCGTGGCTCTGCAAAGCGAGCTGTCACACATTCAGGATTATATGGATATTCAGAAGCTTAGACTTGCCCAGGAGATCGACTATATCTGTACAAGCGACGAGACCTTCTCTTCAGTAAGCATCCCTCCCCTTTTGCTTATTACCTTCGTTGAAAACATAATAAAGCATGCTCAGCCTGCGGACGGTCATCTGCGTATAGAATTAAGATGCTCTCTTGAGACAGACCAAGACGAAGCAGTAAAAAGTCGCTTCAACTCAGACAGGCATTTCAGGATAAGCATATCCGATAACGGTCAGGGATTTCAGGAAGAAGTTCTTCAAAAGATCAACAGTGGAGTACCTCTTACTTCAGGCAGTGAGCATATAGGTATTACCAACTGTATACGCAGGATGAAGCTTCTTTACGGAGACTCATTTACCGTAAGGCTTGATAATCCTGTCACAGGTGGTGCCTTAGTACTTTTGGATATTCCGTATTCTTTTATCTAGACCAAAATTTATGAATATAGGATACTTTAAACAGATTTATTGATGGATATTTTATAAATGTGAGGTATTAATGAAGGTTCTGTTGGTGGATGATGACCGTTTTGTAATAGAAGCACTGAAAAGAGGTATAGACTGGAATGCTCTTGGTATTTCGGATGTCTTTACCGCCTTTGATATAATAAATGCACGCATGATACTTAAGTCTGAGCATATAGATCTGCTGCTCAGTGATATCGATATGCCTCACGGAAGCGGACTCGAGCTCCTAAGCGGTATGAGGGACGAGGGTATTGATATACCGGCCATATTTCTTACGAACTATGCTGATTTCTCCTACGCTCAGAAGGCTCTTGAGCTTAAGAGCTTTCATTACTTCCTTAAACCTATAGATTTCGCACAGCTTACCGAAATAATAAAGAAAGCACTGGCTGAATCGGCTGCCGGTTATACAGATACAAGAAATGCTCTAGCCGAAATGTGGCGTAGCTACATCATGGAGCGGAACAGGTCATATGAAGAATTTGTTAAGGAAACCTTAAGACTGTATCCGAAGCTGTCAGGACTTAAGGGTTATGCATGCATACTTTTAAATATCTATCCTTACACGATCGATGAGAATAATGAATTAAAGAAAAATCACTCCGATGAACCGGAATGCGGAAAAATTCTTTTTGATCTGCTCTGTTCCGTATACGGTGCGGCTTTCGCGGATCTGAATGTATTTATCCCGACTGATTCCGAAGCCTGCAGATATTTTACGCTTCTTCCTCTGTGTAAAGAATATGACAACGCCGCAAATGAACGTATCACGAGAGATACTCGTGAAATCATTGGGATCATCAATAAACGGTTAGGCTATTCCTGCAGCTTCTATATTCTGTCGCCTGCTTCTCTTAAAGATGTTCCCGATTCCTTTATTAAGCTCACAGAGTTCAATACCGGATATCCGGGCAATACGGACCGTGTTTTTATGATCTCTCCTTCCACGGATGTTCCGTATAGGACTCCTCCGGTATATGATAAGGAATTGGCGATACATGCTCTTGAAACCGGTGAACTTGAGCGTTTTAAACAGCTGAGCATGGACTATCTTTATACCGCAGCTTCCAGAAATTCCGTTACCGGAGCGGTCATTACGGATTTTCATATAGAGTTCAATCAGATCATATACTCGTATCTACTGGATAAAGGCATTATGGCAAGTAAGCTGTTTCAAAACGAAACCTTCCATTTTCTCAATAAAAACCTGCAATTATCCTCTTATTATATGGAGCTCTATATAAAATATACGGTAAACATGCTTCACAGGTATCTGGATGAAAGCGGTTCGGATGAGAATGTTTCGGTTATGCTTCTTAAATACGTTGATGATCATTTCTGCGAGGATATAAGCCGGGAAGACCTTTCAGATATGTTTTTCTTTGATCCTGACTATATCACTAGAATATTTAAGAAAGAAACAGGAATGAGCTATAAAAATTATGTTATAGACAAACGTCTTACTCTTGCCTGTAAGCTGCTTACAGAAACCGGAGATCCGGTTCACGAGATATCATTAAGAGTAGGATATGATAACTATTCCTATTTCACACGCCTGTTTAAGAAAACCTACGGAGTAACCCCCGCAGAATTCAGAAGTGACTCCGAATAACTCATATCCGGACAACATCAAAACACCTGTGAGCAATAGTAAAATACCATAAGTCACAGGTGTTTAGATTTAAATCATCCTACATATCTTATAAGTTCAGTTAAGATGCTCTTATCTATTTAAGAAATTCCTTTATCTGGTTATAGATACCTTCTGCATCCAGCTGATACTTGTGGATAAGTGCCGCTGCCGAACCTGACTCGCCGAACACATCCTGCATACCTATCTTCTTAACAGGTGTCGGAAGCTTCTCTGAAAGGCAGTCACATACAGCTGAGCCCAATCCGCCTATAACCGAATGCTCCTCAGCCGTCACTACCTTACCGGTCTTTTTGGCTGATGCAATTATAAGCTCCTCATCCAGAGGCTTGATAGTATGGATATTTATAACCTCCGCATCGATACCGTCATTCGCCAGCATCTTTGCAGCTTCCATGGACTCGGGAACGGTAAGGCCTGTTGCAACTATTGTCAGATCCTTGCCTTCCTTAAGGACTATACCCTTACCCATTTCGAACTTATAGGTTGCTTCATCATTAAATACGGGAACAGCCGCACGACCGAATCTCAGATATACAGGACCTACATATTCATATGCAGCCTTAACTGCAGCACGTGCCTCTACATCATCGGCAGGATTGATGATAACCATACCGGGAATTGTCCTCATAAGAGCGATATCTTCATTACACTGGTGTGAAGCTCCATCCTCGCCAACGGAAATTCCTGCATGAGTAGCACCTATCTTTACATTAAGATGTGGGTATCCGATGGAATTACGAACCTGCTCAAATGCACGTCCTGCTGAAAACATTGCAAAGGATGAACAGAAAGGAACCTTGCCTGTCGTAGCCAGACCTGCTGCGATACCTGTCATATTTGACTCTGCAATACCTACATTAATATGCTTATCGGGATGAGCCTTCTTAAATACGCCTGTCTTGGTAGCAGCTGCAAGATCCGC
This sequence comes from Lachnospiraceae bacterium, assembly GCA_024691125.1. Classification (GTDB taxonomy): domain Bacteria; phylum Bacillota; class Clostridia; order Lachnospirales; family Lachnospiraceae; genus UBA2868. The sequence continues at coordinate 14,465 of JAILNV010000097.1, forward strand.
AGTCAGAACCACCAGATCGTCATGCTCGTTTCCAAGCTCAACCAATGCATTACCATAGCTCTCTCTTGTTGCGATCTTCTTTACTTCTGACATAATGCTTCACCTACTTTCTCAAGATCCGCCATTGCGATAGCGTACTGCTCGTCATTTGGTGCCGTTCCATGCCATGCCACATTATTCTCCATAAAGGAAACTCCCTTGCCCTTAAGACTCTTTGCAATAATGGCTGTAGGCATACCCTTTGTTTCCCTTGCTTCTTTAAATGCTGCTTCAATGGAATCAAAATCATGAGCATCACAGTTAATTACATGGAAATTAAATGCCTTGAACTTCTCATCGATCGGATATGGATCACAGACTTCGGTAACCGGACCGTCTATCTGGAGATTATTGTTATCAACGATCACCACAAGATTGTCAAGCTTCTTAAATCCGGCGAACATTGAAGCCTCCCATACCTGGCCTTCTGCGATCTCACCGTCACCAAGCAGTGTATAAACCCTGAAATCATCACCGTACATCTTAGCTGACAATGCCATACCTACAGCTACCGATATACCCTGTCCCAAAGAACCGCTGCTCATGTCTACGCCGGGAGTATGCTGCATACACGGATGACCCTGAAGATGTGAACCCAGCTTACGCAAAGTAGTGAGCTCCTCTACCGGGAAATAACCTCTCTGTGCAAGTGTCGAATACAGAGCGGGTGCACAGTGACCCTTGGACAGTACAAAACGGTCCCTGTCTTCCTTTTTAGGGTTCTTTGGGTCGATGTTCATTTCTTCAAAATACAGATAGGTCATGATATCAGCGCAGGATAATGATCCGCCCGGATGTCCGGCCTTGGCTGCATGAACAGACGTAACAATACCCTTACGTATCTCATTGGCTGTCTTTTGTAATTCCAACTTGTTCATGATAATCGTCCTTTCTTTATTTAATAGGCAGGGATATATGTAACAGAAGCATCTATCCTTTCAACATCTCGTCACAAATATTCCTTAAAATAACGGCATTTCATAATGCGTTTACGATAGTATATCATACTCACATCACCGTTTCAATGGATAGTTTAATGAATAAACTAACTCAGATTACAGTATTACCGTAAACATAACCCCATCATTTTCAGCCTTTGCGGTTATGCTTCCCTTATGGAGGTTAACTATTCTTTTTGCTATTGACAGTCCTATACCGTGACCTCCTGTTGAAGACGTTCTCGATTTATCTGTCCTGTAGAATCTGTCAAATATCCTTTCCGCATCAAATTCTTCCCCTGTTTCTGCGGTATTAAAGACTCTTAACTGTATCCTTTTGCCTGTTTTTTCAAGCTCCACATATACACGGCCTTCTTCGCTTACATATTTGGACGCATTCTCTATAAGTATATCTGCAAGGTTTTCCATCTGGTTTTTTACTGCGTCGATATAGATTTCTTCCCCAAGCTTTTTCTCAAGCCTTGCCCTTTTTCTTTCAAGTACCCCTGAAAACTTGCTAAGAGACTCATTAATGATCATTGTCATATTAACAGATTCTCTTTTATCTGTATCCGCGTATTCTTCCATCCTTGACAGTATGAGAAGCTGATTGATAAGCTTTCCCATGTGTCCTGCCTGAGAGATTATATTCTGCGTCCATTCATTGTCACCGTTTTTATATTTCAATACCTCTGCATTTGCGGAGATTATTGCAAGCGGTGTCTTAAGCTCATGGCTTGCATCTGTGATAAACTGTTTTTGAGCCTTTTGGTTCAGTTCAAACGGCAGAAGTATTCTTGATGAAAGTGCTGCAAATATGCCGGATACCAGAATCGCAAATATAAGCGATACACCAATGGCTATATGAAGAGTTCTTCGCTGAGATTCCATATGATCACTCCAGTCAAGAAAGATCACGTAATCGTCCGGTTCAATACCTTCTGTTATTCTATATCTGTACTTATCTAAATACCCTGTTTTTCTCTTTTTTAAAATAACATAATCCGCCATACCTTTGGCTGTTTCCTCATCTATAGAAGAAATATGTTCTGCATGAATCTCATAGTCACCCGTTTCGTTTTCTGTTTCTACAGTAAAATATCTGGTCCTGAATTCTGTTTCGGCATTAAGATTTATACTATACTTAGTCTGCTCCTCAAATGCCTTTTCATCGAATTCTTTTACTCTTGGCATATGGCCGCCATTGAAGCTTATTGCCATAGTCATAGCATCCGCTCTTTGGGTATTTGACCATAATACAGAAAAATTAAGACCGGCAACCAATATTGAAAAAACAAGGATGACCGAAAGAAATGCTATACCTATCATCTTTTTCTGAAGCTTTTTCATTCATTTTCTCCCATGAAAATATCATAAGGGGTACCGCTTGCGGTGGATTCCTTATGATGGTTCTCAGTTTTCATATTCTGTTTTACACTACCAATTTGTCATTTATCAGCAGGACTAAGAGAAATATAATATCCTTCCCCTGTATTCCCGATAACCGGCTTAGCATGTATCTGCCTTAATTTATTCCTAAGATATGCGACGTACAGCTCTATGGTTGAATCTTCTTCCTCCCGGGTATTATCCCCGGCATTAAGAATGGAAAGAAGCTCTCCTTTTTCAGGCGGGCGTCCGTTATTTTTTATGAGCAGCGTTAGCATTCCCGCTTCTTTGGGACTAAGCCTTAAGCTTCCTGATTCAGTTTTTATCTCACCCGATTCACAATCAAGGAACAGATTTCCATACTCCATATTCCGTACTTTATACTCTGTTTTTCTCCTTGCAATGGCATTTAGCCTTGCAACCAGCTCTTCCATGGCAAACGGCTTGGCAAGATAATCGTCTGCCCCTTCCTTGAAGCCCTCTACTCTGTCCTCTACTTCAGTCTTCGCCGTGAGAAGAATAACAGGGGTATATATTCCGTTTGAACGCATGCTGGATAATACTTTTATTCCGTCAAGACGCGGCATCATGATATCAAGGACCACAATGTCATAGCTCTCATTTTTAAGATTCTTTAGTGCCTCTTCTCCGTCGTATACCGGTCTGACTTCAAAACCTTCCATTTTAAGAATTTCCGTAACTGCCATAGACAGCTGTTTTTCATCCTCAGCATACAGAATCTTCATTCTTATATTCTCCTTACTTCATCAATACATCTCTGATAGTCTGCATGGTAAGATCCGTTGATGCCATCTCATCAGCGCATCTTTTAAGCTCATCAGCTATTAAAGTTGTATTCTTTACGTCTTTTTTATATCTGATCTGATGCTCAAGCGCAGCCCAACAGTCCATCGCTATTGTCCTTAACTGGATCTCTATGTTTAAAGAATCAGGAAAGTCTTTGGATTTTGTGAAATCATCTTCTCTGCATACGGGAACCTTCAATATTACGTGATACGATCTGTATCCATTCTCCTTTGGTCGTGCAATATAATCCTTCTCCTTAACTATTTCCCATGCTTCATGTTCTCTTAGCTTTGAAAGGATTAAATATATATCTCCTACAAAATGAGTTACTACCCGTATACCGATAACATCAGACAGCTTTATAATACCGGTAAGCACATCATCGGCAAATCCCTTTTGCCTGAGCTTATCCCTGACACTTTCCGGACTTTTTATCCTGCTTATTATATGTTCGTATGGTGAACGTTCAGGATCTTCTGTAAGTTCGTCAAGAATATCATTAAGTTCTTTTAATATCTCCTGTTCTGTATATGTAAGAATCTCCGTATATTCGCCGTAATATTCTGCTTCTTCTTTATTCATTTCCTCTGTTATTTATATTCCTCCGTATACTGTTGAGAACAAAATCATTTATTTCGTTTTCTATAGAAATTTTAAATCTCTTCTTTGCAAAGCTTTTATATCTGATCTGAAGCTGCCGTATCTTGACATATCCGTTTTCCGGATAGTATAATTAGACGTCTGTGCAGCCGGGGAATTAGCGGCTCCTTGTACCTGAAATCCGCTATAGCAGGGGTGATGCACTGTTAAGGGTATCTATTGTGTGTAGCTGCCCTCTGTAAGTGGCGTTGATATCCGGGTCTTGCGCGGCGGGAATCCATGAACCGTGTCAGGTCAGGAATGGAGCAGCACTAAGTGGAAGCTCCCGGGTGCCGCAAGGTAGCCTGGGTTGAGTTTACTGCAGAGGTAACGTGCATGTGGTAATATTCGAGACAGTGCGCACAGACTTCTTAATTTACTACAGTTAAACATATTTTTATGTTTATTCTGTGTTTTCATTTCTGGATCTTTTACAGCTTTCCTTCCTTAAATTTAAGGATCATCTCACTTCCGACACTTAATCTGTTTCTGTATTCCGGAATTTCATCCCTGCTGTACCATTTTGCCTCACTTATTTCATCCTCCTGGCGAACTACATTGTCATCACCGTCAACTTCAGCAACATAGCCCACCATATGAGCACCTGATATTCCCCATGGCTGATCCTTATAAATCCTTAAGTTTTTTACATGAAGTCCTACCTCTTCCAAAACCTCTCTGTGTACGGCATGCTCGAATGATTCCCCCACTTCAACATAACCTGACACAAGTTCAAGTCTTACGTTTTTCGGTCTTCTCAGATTCCTTACAAGTAATATCTTATCCTTATCCTTATTCGTAACTGCCACTATAACTGCAGGCGCCACCTGTGGATAGGCAGTATATCCGCATTCTGTACACACGAAAGCTCTTTCCGTTTCCGAAGGCTTCGTCGGTGCTCCGCAGCATCCACAATATCTTACTGTTTCCTTCCAGTTTCTTATATGGAATCCGGTTGCTCCGGCGAAAACCATAGAAACCGGATTAAGCTCCCTGAATCTGTGTATGCTCATATAAATATACTTACCCTTATACAGATCCTTCGGTAAGGGTACCTCATCTGTTGTTTTAACAAAAGAAACCACATTATTCATACGCTCCGGAAGCTCAATCTGATAATATCCTGTGTTATCTATCATAAAAAGAAAGTAACATCCATCCATAAGTTCGGATATCTCCATCTCAGACATCTCTTCGTTTGCAAACCCTCTTATATCTTTAATTGTCGGCAGACAGTAATTACCGTCTTTATAAGCAGTGAATATTCCTGCTTTCCCACTGTATATAAGTGCTATATCCTCATCTCCCGCCGGTCTCTTCCTATATTCAGGATCATATCTGTGCGGTTCTATTTCATGTATCATATTTAATCCTCCCTCTTCTATAACATCTGGTTTTCTACAGTTTCATCCTTTCCCAGCTCTTTCTCTATCCTCAGACGTTTCCTGAGATCTGTAAAGAAATTAGTCAGAAACTCTGAGCATTCTTCCTCAAGAACGCCTGTTGTTATTTCTACTTTGTGGTTAAATTCATCCATTTGAAGCAGATTCAGTATTGAACCAGCACATCCTGATTTAGGACTCATGGCTGCTATCACCACTCTGTCCATACGTGCCTGTACTATGGCGCCCGCACACATCTGGCATGGTTCCAGCGTTACATACATGGTACATCCTTCAAGACGCCAGTCTCCAAGCTTCCTGCTTGCCTTCTTTATAGCCGTCAGTTCAGCGTGTGACAGAGTATTCTTATCTGTCTTTCTCCTGTTATAACCTCGTGCGATTATCTTATCCTCATATACGATCACACATCCTATCGGCACTTCGCCTATACCTGCTGCCTTTTTTGCCTGTGCCAATGCCTGTTTCATGTATTTCTCGTCTTTATTTAACATATTCAATCCTTTGTTTAAATGATTATAAACAGTATAACTCTTTTTTTTTCAGTTTTTTATATAGATATTATATGGTGTGAATTTATATTTTGAAAGTGTTTCTATATCCATAACTACAATATATTGTATCTTTCTTGATTTACTTGTACATATGATGTATACTTTTCGAACATACAGGCATTAAACCAAGATCAATACGTTGAACGGAACAGTTACAAATACAGATACACAGGATTAAATACATTTATATATCTGTACAGAAATAGTATAAGGAGCATAACATGCAGATTTACGGATTAATGAAAACAACCCTTCTTGACTATCCGGGAAAGGTAGCCTCCACCATTTTCCTGGGCGGATGTAACTTCAGATGTCCATTCTGCCATAATATGGATCTGGTCACCGGACTCGATAATATTGAACCTGTCCCAACAGAAGATGTGATGAAGCATCTAAAATCAAGATCTGGAGTTATTGATGGAGTATGCATAACCGGAGGTGAACCAACATTACAACCCGAATTGAATAGACTGATTCGGTCAATCAAGGATCTGGGGTTGCTGGTCAAGCTCGACACAAATGGTTCAAATGCAGCTGTTTTGAAAAATTTACTGAGTGAAAACCTTGTAGATTATATCGCGATTGACATTAAATCGTCATTTAGCTCATATGATAAGGTATGTGGTTTACTTTCCACGAAATACGGAAACGACGCACTAAATGATGTTATAACAAATGTCAGCAAGTCTATTTCCTTACTGATTGATCAAAAAGCCATACCTTACGAGTTCCGTACAACCGTCATACGGGAATACCATGATGATAAAGAAATGGAGCTTATAGGCGATATGCTTACAGGCGCCCGTGCTTACTACCTCCAGAACTATGTGTGTTCAGATTTCGTTCCTGATAAGACACTTCACGGATACACAAAAGAAGAACTTCTATCATTTGCAGATAAGCTTTCGCATAAGATAAAAAAGGTCGGTATAAGAGGTATAGATTAAATAAACTTATATCGTTAATTCATGTTTTAACCTATTTGACCTTCTCCATGTACCTTATGTAATTTACCACCATTAATGCCAATTTGAAAGTCAATGCATCATCAAAGACTCTTACATCAAGTCCGGTAGCCTTTTGCAATTTTTCAATCCTATAAACAAGGGTATTCCTGTGGATAAATAATTGTCTTGATGTTTCCGAAACATTAAGGCTGTTATCAAAAAATTTATTGACTGTCTGAAGGATTTCCTCATCCACTTCTTCAGGTATATCATCTCCAAATATCTCACTAACAAACATCTTACACAGATTTATCGGAAGCTGATAAATGAGTCTTCCAATACCAAGTGTTATGTATGAAATTATCTTTTTTTGTTCATAGAATATCTTACCTACATCGAGTGCCATCATTGCTTCTTTATATGATTTCGACAATCCTTTTATCTCATTTGCAATTGACCCAAACGCTACTCTTACATTTGCCATGGCCTCTGTGTTAAGCATATCTACGAGCATACTTGCAGTGTTGTTTAACTGTTCATATCCTTCCCCGTCTTTAAGAACCTTAACCACAATAATATTCTTTTCATTAACCGATGTAACAAAATCACCCTTCTGAGTATTGAACAGCTCTTTAACCATTTCACTTATACTTAAATCATATGCCTCATCTGTTTCTATAACAAATACACATCTTTGTTTTACAATATCAATTCGTAGTTTTTGTGCCCTGTTATATATATCTACAAGCAATAGATTATCAAGAAGAAGATTCTGATAGAAGCTGTTACGGTCTACTTTTTCCTTATATGCCGTTACAAGGCTCTGTAGCTGTGAGACAACGAGTTTTCCTACTAGAAAGGTATCACCCCCTCCTATGGCTGTCAGAACATAACCAACCTGTCTCTCTTCATATACCTTAAAAAGAAATGCCCCGTCCACCTCCTGGGTATCTGCCTCCGACTGCATAAAGCTCAATATGACCTTCTTATCCGGTACAATGCAATTCTCTGTCTTTGCTATATTATTTCCAATAGAATCAGATACCATAAACTCTACCTTGCTTATTTCACTCGCTTCTTTTATGCTGTTATATATTATCTGGTTTGATATCAATTCTAACACCTTCCTCTTTATTATGTTTCATTGTTTCTGCATTATCAGACTATCTAAAGTGTATCATGTAAGAACATTTCATTCAATCAGCTACATGTTTTCCGGGATAATAAAACCCCCGGATAAATTTCCGGAGGTTTTAACTTCAAATACAGTTTAAATAATTTATAGATCCCTGTTTTACCCAAAGACTAGTTTGTAATAGTTTTCTCTGTATCCTTATCAAATACATGAATCTTCTCAACATCAAGAGCGAACTTGATCGAATCACCCGGACGTGCTGTTGTACGAGGATCAACTCTTGCTGTGATCGGGAACTCTTCAAGATCGAAGTACAGATATACTTCAGCACCCAGAAGCTCATAAACCTTAACTGTAGACTCAAATACACTGTTAGGAGATGTCTCGATGAACATCTGTGAATCATATACATCCTCAGGACGAATACCGAAGGTTACTGTCTTTCCAGCATAACCGCCTTCAATAAGCTTCTTTGACTTTGCGGGAGGAAGAGGTATTGACTTTCCTGCTACCTTAAGGCATGCAACATCACCCTTAACTTCTACCTCTGCATCAAGGAAGTTCATCTGCGGCGATCCCATGAAACCTGCTACAAAGAGGTTACCGGGCTTGTCATAAAGATTCTGAGGTGTATCAACCTGCTGTACAACACCATCCTTCATAACAACGATCCTGGTACCAAGTGTCATAGCTTCTGTCTGATCATGTGTAACGTAGATAATAGTGGTACCGAGTCTCTGATGAAGCTTTGCTATCTCTATACGCATCTGGACACGGAGCTTAGCATCAAGGTTTGAAAGAGGCTCATCCATAAGGAATACTTTAGGATTACGAACGATTGCACGACCCATAGCAACACGCTGTCTCTGACCACCTGAAAGAGCCTTGGGTTTACGCTCAAGAAGTGCTGTAAGATCAAGGATCTTAGCTGCTTCCTTTACCATCTTATCTATTTCTTCCTTGGGAACTTTCCTAAGCTTAAGACCGAATGCCATGTTATCATACACGGTCATATGAGGATACAGAGCGTAGTTCTGGAAAACCATCGCTATATCTCTATCCTTAGGCTCTACATCATTTACTACCTTATCGCCTATCTTAAGCTCGCCTGATGAAATCTCCTCAAGACCTGCTATCATACGAAGTGTTGTTGACTTACCACAGCCTGAAGGGCCTACGAAAATTATGAATTCCTGATCTTCGATCTCAAGATTGAAATCTTTAACTGCCTGGAATCCATTGGGATAAACTTTACAGATGTTCTTTAAAGACAAACTTGCCATTTTTCCTGCTTCCTCCTAAATATTTGTATTATTATTCTTCGCCTTAAGGAAGTATACCTGCATTCACAGGGCTCCCTTTCCATCCAAAAGAAGTATAACAAATATGTACGATACGGAAAATGCAAGTATTGCCCAAATATTTATTTATTATATGTACATATTGTCCAATCAGCCAGACTTCTTATCTCCTGTATTCACTGTATTCATTTTATTTTCTACTGATACAGGCTTCTTAACTACCTTCCTTACAACCTTCTTAGCCTGTACCGATGCTCCTTGTGTACCTACTGTCGTCTTAGACGGTGTCGATTCTGTCCCAACTGTTTTCTTTTCCACCGGTTTCACAGAAGCTGACGCTGCAGTGGTCGGTACTACCGTCTTTTCTACCGGTTTTTTGACACTTTTGGTATCTGTCGGTGTAACAGGCCTTGTTTCATTTATTACCACCGTATTTACAGTACCGTCCGGGTTGGTTTTCTTTATTACTCTTCTTACAACCTTCTTCTGAGGTTCGCCTGCTTTACCCGTTGAGACAGCCTTCTTTTCTTTTGCTTCCTGTTTTTCCGGAGTTATCGGTTTGTTTACTTGTGTATCAATGGTTTTAGGTTCCGCTTCCGCTTCAGGCTTCTTCTCGGTTTTATCTGCAGATACTAAAGGTTTTACGGCTTCTTTATCTTCTATAGCAATATTTCTTTCTTTATCTTTTGTTTCATTTATCAGGGTGGCAGACCTTTCAGGCCTTGGAACTTCCTCCACAACTTTAAGTATAGGTTTTTCAGGTTCCATCTTGACATCCTTTGTCTCACTGTAGAATGCCATCTGGTTCTTTCCTCTCTTCTTTGCAAGATACAGAGCCTTATCGGCCTTTTTATACAGCGTTTCAAAATCTTCACCGTCTGTAGGTATCTCAACAGCTCCTATACTTGCCGTTGCCGAATATTTGGTATACTCACCTACCTTAAAGTTCTTAAAGAATGTAGCTACTCTGCCTGCTTCCTTCTTCAATACAGCCTCATCCTTAAGATCTTTAAGAAGTATGATGAACTCATCTCCACCTGTTCTTCCGATTATATCATTTATTCTGAATTCACTTTTCAGCTGATGTCCGAGGGTGCTTAATACTTCATCACCGAAGGCATGTCCCATCGTATCATTGATCTTTTTGAAATTATCTATATCAAGAACAAACATTATAGCCATTTTATTGTTCATTCCTGTTGCAAGATATTCCTTAATCTTTGTCTCTGTAGCTACTTTATTATATAGATCCGTAAGAAGGTCTGTTTCCGCCTGCTCCTTTAATTCCCTGTTAGACTTTCTGAAATTGCCTACATTTAACAGGCTGATGACAAGCAGAATAGTAACAAAAACAAGAATAAGGATTACTATCTTCCAAAACATATCTGTTGTGGAAGATATCCCCTTCTGTGCAGAATCATCAATCTGCTTTTCATCAACAGCGATCATTACAAACGCTTTGTAGTCACCGATAGGCTGATAAATAAAATATTTGGATATCCCTTCTTTTGTGGTTATAAGTACCTTCCCTTTGTTCTGCTGATCCATATTCTTAAGGAACTCGTCTCTCTTGGTAACACCGGAATAGGAAGCCCCTTCAAGATAATCAAAAAGATCATCACCTTCTTTAAATACCTTGGATTCAACTCCGGCACTGTCAAGTATTATACCTGTAGAGCTGACCAGCATATATGTGGAAATTTTGGCATTGCTGCTCAAGAAGGTATCAAGATCCGATATTCTCTTCGGTGTATATTTTAAGATCAGACTGCCTTCAGCAAAAGAAGCGGAAACATAGTGTACACAATCACCGGTAGCTGCTATGATATTCTCATCGACACTCCCTATCTCAACATCCAGATCTCCTTCGGTAGCTGCCTTAAGATTCGGTGCCTCCACACCTTTATTGTTCATAACTTTACCGTCATTTCTTAAGATATATCCGGCATCGATATTAAGCTGTGTTACAGCTGAAGTAAGCAGGTTAACGTTATCATCGCAGAAATAATCACGGTCAACACTCACCCGTGTTGACAACATTCTTGCCACCTGACCGATCATATATACTTCAGATGAATAATAATCGGCCATTTCTCGCGCTTTGTTGCTGTACTCATCAAGCTTTTTATTCTTTTCCTTGGTGAGTATATCACTCTTATATGAAATTAAGGTAAAGAGAATAATGACAACAAGAACAACAGTGGGTATTATCCACTGAAGCATGTTCTGTCCATTCTTCTTACGATTACTCATAAACGTAATCTCCCTTTGCCAGGTATGATCTGTATCAATCTTCCGCAGTTTCTAAATTTTCTGATTTTTCACTGTCCGATGCACTGTTTAAAAGCTTATCTGAATCTATGTCTCCGCTTTTTGTCATGTCTGCTTTTGGAATATAGTTATCAAATACTCTGACAAACATAAGTGAGCATATGTATGCCGCAGTACTGAACACAAGAAGAAAACAAAGAGCTGACATGATCGGAATTTTATAAACAAGTATAAGAATAATAATGAAAAGAGAAATACATCCCAAAGTAACCGGAAAATGTCTTATACTCATAAACAGTGCATTTTTCATTGTATTCTTTATCGAGTTGTCAAATTTAGACAGCAGCGGAAATACAAAAACAAGTGTAAACAGATAAAAGAAGAGTACAGCAATAAGCAGTACCTGCATTACTGTCCGTGCAGTACCACTGCTTAATCCAATTCCTGTTTGTCCGCTCATTATACGATAATCAAGCAGGAGCACTCCTCCGGCTACTACAAAGATCATCCATATTACGGTGGCCTGAAGGAAATTCTGCTTAAATGATTTAAAAAAACTCTTACCTATATATGACTCTTCATTTCGTACCATCTTAAGTGTGACATAATACATTGCAGTAGTTGATGCCCCTATTGTGATAAATGGAATACAACATATCAAAAACAGTATATTCAACCACATCAGATCCGCAACCCTGTTCATAAACTGTACAAAAGGGCTGTCGAGATTAAAAAATTTACCCATCAGTAAAAATCCTCTGCCGTTTACTTCCCGGTAATTGTGGAATTTGTCAAAAATTCGCACAATCCCATATCATTTTATCTTATTATTATGCAATTTGCAACAAACTATTAAGTATAGCCAAAAATATTATCTATATTACCCTGCCAGTTCTTTCCTCATCGGTGTAAAGCGTATACCGTCCTTCTCAATCTCATCTTTGACATTTTTAAAGCCTATCTTATGATAAAAATCAACGGCATAAGGTGATGAATTCACTGTAACATATGTTATTCCATCATGCTTTGCATCGCGGAAATACTTCCTCATAAGAGCACTCGCTATGCCCAACCGGTGATATTCCTGATCCACAAACAGCAGTGAAACGTGGTTTGTGTTGCGCACGCCCAAAATACCCACCATTTTTTTTTCAAGAAAAGCGCCTATGGCGATATACTCGCCATAGGTAAACATTTTCTTAAGCAGTGGATCACGAACAAAGCTCTTGAAATTATATACTCCTTTAACAGAGTAATCCGGTGCCTCAAATATAAGGAAGGTATCCCAGGCAAGCTGCATGGCATCCTCCCATTCGTTTTTATAGATCGGCCGGATCTCGTAATATGTTTTATCCATGTGTTTCATCATTTCCATTTGCTGAACAGACCGCTGAAGAATTCCTTGACGGTATCTCCGACCTCTTTAAAGAAGCCGCCGACTGCATTTTTCACGATCTTTCCAAGACCGAGATCCTCAAGATCAACATCATCAATATTGAATGTGCCGGCATCGATCTTATCCTTATATTTTGCATATATGTCGTCAGCCTGCTCTGCCAGTACATTAAAATCAATGCCCATGCTCTTTATCTTCATCATAAGACTGACTGTTTTCTTAATATCCTCTTCACTAAGCTGGACATCCAGATCCTTCATTCCCTGACGTATCGCTGCCTCAATCTCTTCTTCTGTCTTTAGATCATTGGCAGCTATCTGAGCCTTAACATAGGATATTATCTCCTCAGCCTTGGCATCATTACCGACAGCCTGCTTGATCTCTCCTGTCGTTACCAATTCGTTAAGCGCTGTATCCAGAGCCTTATCACTGACCGCCTGTCCCGACATTCTCTCATAAGCCTTAAGCGCTCCGATAAGAGCCGCGGTTCCTGAGATAGGTGAAGGTCCCACAACCATTATATCGGCATCTTCAACACCTGCCGTAATAAGAGCATTTCTGTACATATTATCTGTACAGTAATTGATATTCTTTGTGGTAACGGTAACTCCGTGTCCCTTATCCGCAGGTCTTACCACTACTGATGAAAGTGACTTTGTTCCTATTACAGAAGAAGCAATATAGGTATCAAGCCTCTGATGCTCTTCTGCGTTTGTCACATATACCACATCATAGTTGGGAAGGTCCGCTTCCGCTATACCCATAAGAGCCAGCACGGTACTTCTCTGGTCGGCTGTAAGATCCGCGCCCAATGCCAGATATGTCTTATTGTTCGTAACGGTTACAACCTTATCCGTCTGGACCGCCGTCTCCGCAGTAGCTCCTGCTGTTGGAGCAGGTGTAGGTGTAGGCGTTGCCGTAGGTTCGGGTGTAGGTACAGCCGTTGGTGTCGGCGTAGCTGTAGGCGTCGGTGTAGGTGCAGCCGTCGGATTAACCTGTATTACAGGCTCCTTGGTCTGTTCTTCCGTCTTCTGTTCAGTTACATTGTTCTCAATAACAATGGTTTCGGTAGCTGCTGCACTGACAGTCATACCAATAGTCATTGCAGCAATAAGTAATGCAGCTGTAAATTTTTTCATTTTAATTTCCTCCTTATTCTTTTAATACTCCCCTTTTTCTTATACTGACTAACAGATTTCTGCTCCTGCGGGCATCGTCTTTTCAGGCATCATAAGAGACAGTTTTCCGTCTGAATCCTCTGCACACAGAAGCATTCCTTCAGACATCATTCCCGCAATCTCACGGGGCTTAAGGTTTACAAGCACCATAACCTTCTTTCCAACCATCTCCTCAGGCGTGTAGTTTGACTTAATTCCTGAAAGGATCTGGCGCACCTGGCTTCCTATCTTAACCTTGCTGCACAGAAGCTTCTTGCTCTTCTTAACCTCCTCACAGGCTATTATCTCACCTACCTGGAACTGGAGCTTCGCAAAATCATCATAGGTTATCTCTTCCTTAGCCTCTATATCAATGACTGCATCATCTGAAGTACTGTTACTGTCGTTGCCTGAATCCGCATGATCACTGTCCATACCTGCCGTTATCCCATTTTCCTTCTCATACGCTGCCTTCTGTGCTTCCCTGATCTTCTCAACCTCTTTCATTATCTCATTTATGTCAAGACGTGCAAAGAGCATTTCGGGTTCCTGCGTTACTCGGGTACCGGGAGCTGTCAGCCCGAACTCATCAAGCAGATCATAATCCCTCTCTGTTCCGCGAAGCTGCATCAGTATCTTCTGTGCGGTCTCAGGCATAAAGGGAATGAGCAGATTAGCACCTATACATATGGACTCAACAAGGTTATACATTACCTCCGAGAGCCTGTCGCGTTTATCCTCTGACTTTGCAAGCACCCACGGCTCGGTCTCATCAATATATTTATTGCATCTTCTGAACAGGGCAAACACCTCTGTAAGTGCATCCGCAACCCTTAAGGTTGACATTTTTTCATTAATCTTATCACGACAGCCCGTAACTACTGCCTTAAGATCCTCATCAACTTCCTCCCTGATCCCCGTAGAGCTTACAAAACCGTCAAAATACTTATTGCTCATTGAAATAGTTCTGTTTACAAGGTTTCCCAGTACATTTGCAAGTTCAGAGTTAAATCTCTCTACCACAAGCTCCCATGTGATTATTCCGTCATTCTCATACGGCATTTCATGAAGCACGAAATATCTGGTCGCATCCACTCCGAACAGTCTGACAAGATCATCGGCATAAATAACGTTACCCCTTGACTTACTCATCTTCTCTCCGCCCTGTAAGAGCCACGGATGTCCGAATACCTGCTTAGGCAGCGGCTCATCAAGTGACATAAGGAAGATAGGCCAGTAGATCGTATGGAATCTGACTATATCCTTTCCTATTAAATGAAGATCCGCAGGCCAGAACTTCTTATAATTATCGGAATAATTCCCGTCAGCATCGTATCCGATACCCGTTATATAGTTGGTAAGAGCATCCAGCCATACATAAACAACATGGTTATCGTCAAAATCAACAGGTATACCCCATTTAAAGGATGTCCTTGATACACACAGATCCTGAAGCCCCGGAAGAAGGAAGTTGTTCATCATCTCATTCTTCCTCGATACCGGCTGGATGAATTCAGGATGGGTATTGATATGCTCAATTAACCTGTCGGCATATTTACTCATCTTAAAGAAGTAAGCCTCTTCCTTTGCCGGCTTAACCTCCCTGCCACAGTCGGGACACTTGCCATCCACCAGCTGCGATTCAGTCCAGAACGATTCACACGGAGTACAATAAAGTCCTTCATAGGTGCTCTTATAGATGTCTCCCTTATCATACATCTTCTTAAACATCTTCTGAACCTGCTTCTCATGATCGGCATCCGTAGTCCTTATGAACCTGTCATAGGATGTTCCCATCATATCCCAGAGACCCTTGACTGTTCCGGCAACCTCGTCCACAAATTCCTTGGGTGTAACACCCTTGGCCGCAGCCTTTTCCTCTATCTTCTGTCCGTGTTCATCGGTTCCTGTCTGGAAGAATACCTCATAACCTTCCTGTCTTTTATACCTTGCAATACTGTCAGCCAGTACTGCCTCATAGGTATTACCTATATGAGGTTTACCCGATGTGTAGGTTATTGCAGTTGTGATGTAGTAATTTCCCTTTTTTTCCATCTTTATATTTATCCTCCAAATATTATATATCTTATGTTATTATATCTGGCTTGCCTTTATACAGACATGTTATTATATCTTATGTTATTATTTACTTCTATATTGACCACAATGATCAATTCTCTGTATTTCCTAGGCTTACCAGCAGATTATACACCTCTCTCTTACTCATCCCCCGGTCTTTTGCAACCCTTTTCATACACTCCTTACGGTCAAGCCCTTCATCCTCATATACCTTCATATGCTCCTCTATCGGCATATCAAGCCATTCCCGTTTTTCTTCTTCCCTGATGTCCTGTCGGTTACGTCCCTCTATAACAAGAACATATTCGCCTCTTGGCTCATTCTCTTCATAAAAAGCTACCGCCTCATCAAGCCGCATTCGCCTGACTTCCTCGAACTGCTTGGTAAGCTCACGACACAGGGCAATATTTCTGTTCCCAAGCGCCTCTCTAAGCTCCTTTAGTGTTTTCTTAAGATGATGCGGTGCTTCATATATGATAATGGTCCGCGTATCATTCTGCAGTTCTGACAATATCTCGCGCCGTTCCTTCTTATCTGCCGGCAGGAAAGCTTCAAAACAGAATCTCCTTGTCTTAAGTCCGGACATTGTAAGCGCTGTTATGAGCGCACAGGCACCCGGCAATGAAGTTACTCTTATTCCCACATCATAACACATCCTGACAAGTACTTCACCCGGATCTGATATTCCGGGGGTTCCGGCATCCGTAATAAGAGCTATATCCTTACCTTCCCTGAGCTTATCAATGAGATCTGCAGCCTTATCATATCTGTTATACTCATGATAGCTGGTCATCGGCGTCTTTATCCCGAAACGGTTCAATAATTTAATGCTGTTTCTTGTATCCTCTGCAGCAATTATATCAACCTCATTAAGCGTTTCCAGTACACGCTGTGATATATCATTAAGGTTTCCTATGGGAGTTGCACACAGATATAGGATTCCCTGTCTATCATTATTCATTCTCAATACCCGTAAATATCATATATCTCATCCATGTACACACCGGGTTCTTTATAAACTATGAGCGGCTTTTCAACGGTAAGTCTCGAATTCCCTCCCTTAAATGCCTCTATAAGTACCATATTGGGTTCCTTATCCACAAATGGATATACAAGCTTAAGTCGCTTGGGCTCCAGATGATATTTCGTCAGAGTATTAAAAATCTCGACCATCCTGAACGGGCGGTGAACCATATATAACCGTCCCTTATTCTTAAGAAGCCTGCTGCCCTCCCTTACTATATCCTCAAGAGTACAGTATATCTCATGCCTTGCTATGGCCTTCTCCCTGTTATCGCCTGTCAGCCCGTGTTTTCCTATCATATAAGGCGGATTGGTTGTGATCACATCAAAAGAGGCGGCATCAAATAAATCCTTTGCATTATTTATATCATCACATATAATGTCTATCTTATCACCTAAGCCGTTAAGTTCAACACTCCTTGATGCCATATCGGCACTTTCTTCTTGTATTTCCAGACCGGTAAAGTGCTCTCCTTCGGTTTTTGCCTCAAGCAGGATGGGAATTATGCCTGTTCCGGTTCCGATATCGAGAACCCTTTCTCCCTGCTTTACTGCAGCAAAGCCTGACAGAAGGACAGCATCCATTCCAAAACAGAATTTTTTCTCATTCTGTATTATCTTATATCCGTTCCGCTGAAGATCATCTATCCTCTCATTCTCCTTAAGGTCAACCTGGTTTTCCATCTTTCTCTTTTCTTATTTTTTCTCTCAGATTTTTGTTTTCAGTCAGAGCTTTTTCAGTCATCGTCAAGCTTTGACTTTCCATCCTTCTTCTCTAACTGTTCCAGTGCTCTGAGCTCGGCTTCCTCAGAATTATTCTTATTCTTATCCTTGTTTCTGTCCTTACGGTGACGGGGTTTGAATTTAAGCTGGGATGCTTTATATTCCTTTATTTCCTTCTCATCACCCTCTTCTATAACGACTTTGACCAGCTGTCTTAATACATTAACGCTTGCTACCTCTCCCTTAAATCCATCATCCGTTGTAACTGTATCTCCGGGATTGGGCATTTTACGGTTTAGCTCTTCGTATATATCCTCTTCATTCTTAAGGCAGCACATCAGCCTTCCGCATATACCGGATATCTTTGAGGGATTAAGCGAAAGATTCTGTTCCTTGGCCATTTTTATCGATACAGGTGCGAAATCAGACAGATATGTATGGCAGCACAAAGGACGTCCGCAGAATCCGATACCGCCAAGTATCTTGGTCTCATCTCTTACTCCGATCTGCCTTAATTCTATCCTTGTTTTAAATACCGATGCCAGATCCTTGACAAGCTCCCTGAAATCCACACGCCCATCGGCTGTAAAATAGAATAACACTTTATTATTGTCAAAGGTATATTCAGCATCTATAAGCTTCATTTCAAGCCCATGCTTTACTATCTTCTCTTTGCAAATCTTAAAGGCCTGTTTCTCCTTTTCCCTGTTTTTCTTCTCCTTTTCATCATCCTCGGAAGATGCCTTTCTCATTACAGGCTTAAGTGGCTGTGTAATCTCATCATCCTCCATATCCGTCGGAGGCATCACTACCGTTCCGTACTCCACTCCCCTTGCGGTCTCAACTATTACATGATCCCCTCTTTTAAGCTCTGCATCCCTGGGATCGAAATAATATATCTTTCCCGCTGTTCTGAAGCGTATTCCTATTACTTTAGTCATTCTATGATTCCTCCCTGATCGCCAACAGCAAAAGTTCCATCGCAAGTTCGAAATTAACATTTGCCTTTAATCTGCTCTTGGTTTTCCCGATGGCTTCTATTATCTTCTCTATTCCTTCATATGAGCACTTTCCGGCTCTTTCACGAAGTGCTCTTATTTCCTCTTTAAATATAAGTGAACCCGCATCATTTGTTGCTTTAAGCAGGAGCATGTCTCTGTACCATATAAGCAGTATATCCAGGTATTCATCAACGCTCATCTTATATTCACTTATCCGATTCATTGTTTCCACGAAATCATCCGTTTCCATCTCATGTGCATATTTAAGCACTCTCACGGCTTCATTCTTGATATTGTCAAAATCCTCACTTGTGGCAAGGTGTTTGGCTCTCCCTATGTTTCCCCTTGCAAAGGCAATGCAGATATCCGCCTGATAATCCGGTACATGTACCCTTTCCATAAGGTATCTGCGCACGATACTGTCCTCGACAGGTCTCATGTTAAGTACGGTACTTCTTGAAATGATCGTTGGAAGCAGCATGGAAATATTGCTTGTAAGCAGCAAGATCACAACATATTCGGGGGGTTCTTCAAGGGTCTTTAAAAGAGCATTCTGCGCCTGCACACTCATTTTCTCAGCTTCATTTATTATATATATCTTCCATTTGCTGCTGTATGGTCTTACATATACATCGGAAACAATACCGTTCCTTACATCCTCGACCCCGATCGTTCCGGGTTTCTCATGTATAAGCGTTTTAATATCGGGCTGATTCCTGGTTATGGCCTGTTTACAGGCATGGCACTCCATACACGGTTCAATAATGATTCCGGGTTCTTTTGAGCCTTCGGAAAATGAATCCTGTGTGCCGTTTTCGTGATAAATATCAAGATCCCGGTTCAGCCTCTCGCACTGAAGCGCCATGGCGAAGGTCTCTGCAATGAATTCTTTCCCCGCATCCCGTTCACCGTTAATGATATATGCATGGTTAACCTTCCCGGTAGAGATCGCATTCCTTAAGTGCTCTTTT
Source organism: Lachnospiraceae bacterium (assembly GCA_024691125.1). GTDB lineage: Bacteria > Bacillota > Clostridia > Lachnospirales > Lachnospiraceae > UBA2868. The sequence goes on from JAILNV010000097.1 coordinate 34,235, forward strand.
ATATGCTCTTGTCCGATTATATCGCTGAACTTAGCCACAGCATAACCTCTTTTACACAGCTTACGTGAATATATCCAACAGCATTCCTTTTATCTCATCAATCCTGCCAAGTATCGCTATATGATCCTTCTCCTCCTTCATCAGCTCCTCAGCTAATGAATCAAGATTTTCGTCAATATGACGTATAATACCGTAAACCCTGTGCCGTCCTCTTCTGTCAAGGAAATTCTCCCTGGAGAACTTGTGGGATCTGTTGACGACCTCATTAAGAAAATCCTTTATCAGTGTTCTGTACCGTTTCATATCCCTGACATCCATATGCTTGCTTATCCTTTTACCCTGCATAGTGATATCCTGGAACATAAGGTTAAGTCTTTCCTGCAGTCCGGCGTCATCAATCCTACTCATCAGTGTAAACTTAAACTGATCGTCAAAAGGTTTAACCTGTTCGGTTGTCTCAGATACACCCTGTGTGGGAAGCATCTGATTTATCTTCATATCCATCATATGACTCACCCGTTTTCTGAAATATATCCCTCTATTTCCTTAAGACATTTCTCCAGATCACTGTTTATAAACCGCCTTTTTATACCCGCAGCCTTAAGCTTATCCTCTGAGAAATCTTCTGTATCTGTAAGAAACCGTCTGCACATCTCTGCATATTTACGGTTTCCCGGCTTCTTTTCCCTGTCTAATGCTCTTGTGAGCCTCTCGCCGTCCTCAACCTCTATATAGACCGGCATTACCTTATCTTCTCCGAAATAATCTCTTATCGAAACATAAGATTCCAGCACTCCGATTATAAGATAATCATTTTCGGAAAGATCGATCTGGTCATCCTTAACTGTCATATATCTCCATAAACCATGAACTGTATTATATGAGCGTTCCTCGATAATAAGGCCTTCCTTCTTTAACTCCTCATATTTATCCTCGGTCAGATAATGGTAGGTTATGCCTTCCTCTTCCCCTTCCCTTCTGGGTCTTGTGGTATACGGAACAACACTCTTAAATCTGTCAGAATGCTTCTCAAGCAACCTTCTGTATATTGTATCCTTACCGGATGAACTTTTTCCGAATATATAATAAATCTTACCCATGTACCTTTATTTCCTTATTGGCGGTTATTCCCTGAACCTTTAGCCCTCTGTCAAGGGCATACCCGATCGCTTCCGTCATATCTTTGCTTATTTCCTCACCCGGAACTAGTACCGGGATTCCCGGGGGATACAGATTTATGTATGATGCGGATATACGTCCTACAGCTTCTTTTAAATATATGCTTTCTGACTTTCTGTCAACAGCCTCAAATGCATTCATCCTTTTAACAGGCCTGCTGCCATACAGGATATCATTTAATCTGCTTCCGTCTGAATTCTTCCTTCCTTTTATCGGGTCTGCATCACCATGTAAACCTGTCAGACTGTTCTCAAGCTTCTCATCGATGCATTCTAATGCATTTATCACCCTGGCAAAACCATTCTCCGTATCCATTATCGTCATGATCAGCAGGCAATAATTCTCGGCCTCCATTTCCGGTTGGATACGATATTCAGTCCTTAATATGTCATATAGCTTTATATTATCAAACTGACTGCTGCATATAAGCAGCTTACACGGATCTGCACCTTCTATACCATATTCTTCGTGAAAACTTCTTCTGCCTGTAACAGAAATATGTTTAAGCTTATCTGCTCTGTCTTCAAGAAGTTTAAGATTTATAAGATAACGGTCAAACAACTCTCTTCCGTGCTCTTCCAGTATGCTAATGCAGTTATCTATGCCTGCCATAAGCAGATATGACGGAGAGCTTGACTGATAAATCATAAGCTGCTTTCTGATTTTTTCTTTATTTACCTTAACACCGTTAACATCATTAATATGCAGAAGCGCTGTCTGTGTAGGCGACGGAAGTGTCTTGTGTACACTGTTTATTATTATGTCGGCACCCTGTGAAGCCACAGATTCGGGAAACTCCTCATGAAATCCAAAATGCGCTCCATGAGCAGCATCTACAATAAGCACAGCTCCGTATTTATGTACTGCCTTTGCTATTCCTCTAATATCCGAAGAAATGCCTTCATAAGTCGGTGATGTAATGATAACTGCTTTTATACCGGGATCTTCCCTTAATATCTCATCAACCTCTTCTCCCGAAATTCCCCGGCATATACCGATATCCTTCATAAGTCCGGGATAGATATAGTGAACATCCAGTCTGTTGATCTCTGCGGCATTATATACCGATCTATGACAGTTCCTTCCTATAAGGATCTTATCACCCTGTTTCGTTACACCCAATATCGCAGCAAGTATTCCTACCGTACTGCCATTTATAAGAAAATGACTTTCCTTTACTCCATAAAGAGAAGCTGCATGCTTCTCCGACTTAAGTATCACACCCTCTGCATCGTGCAGATTATCAAGACCGTCTATCTCTGTAACATCATATTTAATGATATCCCCGAGGAAGCTGTATTCGGGATTCCCCTTATGTCCCGGCATATGCGCAGGATAATATCCGCATGCAATATGTTTCTTTAGTGCCTCACATAATCTCATCCCGTACTCCAAGTCCATCGGTCATTAAATAATCAGGATATCATAATATAAGATCCACTCTCTTTATCCTTTTGCTCTCCTTCTTCAAAAGATTCCTCTTCATCCACAGCGTCTTTGTTATCTTCTGTTTCCTGACCCTGTGTTTCCGAATCCTCTGATTTTTCTTCATCATATGATTCATCTGCCCCACTTTCGCTGACTGCAGCTTCCGCAGAGCCATCACCTGAAGCTTTAACAGTTTCATCACCGGATGAATATTCCGGATAAACAGGATAATCAACTTTATACTCTGTATCTGAATCCCCGGAATTGTCATCATTATCCGGATTATCGGTATTGCTTATTTCTTCACTTATATTATCAGCTTCTTTATTCTCTTCCTTCACAACCTCATTTGTATCATCTTTTTTCTTTTTAAACATGGTTTTAATGTCAAATTTCTTATTTTCCGTCTTCTCCTGATCAGGCTTGGTATACGTTGGCTCAGATGAAGTATTGTATGCTTCATAACTCTCATCTGTAACATCTACCGTATCCTTTATTTCTCCGTTGACAAAAGCCTTAAGTCTTCGTGATAAAAAGAACAGTGTGATAAAATCTGTCAGACCACAGAATAAAAAGCTTATTCCCATCAGGATAACAAGAATGGCGGCGATGAATTCAGGCTGTAAAACACATACCACACCTACCAATAATGAAAGCAGAGAAAAAACCAGAACATACAGCCATCCGTTAAATCCTATCCTCTTTAGATCGATCGCATGCTGGAGCTTCATTACACCGTTTGCCAATATCATAACTCCCAGCATAATCGGAATAAGCTCTGTTATCAGTTCCATCTTGACAATAAACAGAAGTCCCAGCATTATCAGTAAAACACCGTTTACAAAATCATATCTGTATACAAAATCCACCGCATCCCTGGAAAAATACGAGATCAGACTGACTATACCAAGCACGGCAGCTATTGCACCCAGCGAAAGGCAGAAGGTCTTCATCGTGGTCTGAGGGAAAATGACCATCACCAGACCGAGAATAATATACACAACGGGAATCACAAACACACTCTTATTAATACTTTTTTTCATCTTAACCCTCTCCTTTCTTTACATGAAATGTTTACAACAGCATAGAATAGCGAATTGCATCAGAAATTCGGTATTCGTACCGGACCAGGCTCTGCTGAAAGCAGAGACGTGTCATGCGGAACGCATGATTTCCGAATGCATTTCCTTGTTTGCATTCAGAAAGTCATAACTATCCAAACAGTACATATTATGATCCAATGGTCAAAACTATACTTTTAATTGCTATCTGCTAAGGTAATACTCATCCGTAACCTGATGATTGTTCTCATCCAGAGTACTCTTATACTCTTCAATGAGATGGTCATACTTACCGGTATTTATATCAATAACCGCACCTATCCTCTCTTTATCCCACAAAGGAGCCCGTGTTATCAGCTTAATTATCTCATAATACTCCTTTATACTCTCATTCTCTATCTGATTCTCACCGGTCTGTACAGTCTCATCATATCCAACCGGAGCCTCACGCCACATATGTCCTATTCTCCAGTTAGCCTCTCTTACAGCCGGAAGCTTTGAAAGAAACGGATCTCCCAGTGCATACAGATCATTAAGATACATATCCTGGTTATAATAGGCTGTAATACCCGGAACCATGATGATCACACCCGAGTTATATCCTTTTTTTCTTAATTCATCCACTCCGTCTTCACTCCATGCATTCCGTATGACCATCTTGCCTGTCTTAAAATACGAAAGAGCATTATTATAAAGACTTGTGTACTGAAAATATCCTCCCCTTTCATCCGCTATGGGCGAATTTCCGTAACCGAAGAGATATTGATTGGTGAGAGGCTTGGCTGTATAAGAAAATATAAGTCCGGCAGCAACCGTAACCGCATATGACCTTAGGATACGTTCCCTGCTATCATCCTTAATTTCTTCATTACCCAAAAGCCACAGAACGGAGATCACAGACATCAGAAACAGCACGGTAAAATGCCTTCCAACCATAAAATCCCCGCCAATATACAATACATAGCAGAGGTACAGTATAACACCCGACATACAGAGTGTGTAGCATGCTTTTCTTACGACTAATGCCATTATAACCGCAAAAACCGGAACCAGCAAAAGTACGGGATCAAAACTAATGGACGTAATAAAATACTGTATTCCTCTTACCAGATATTCTCTTTCCGGAATGGCCGTACCGAGCTTGACGTAAGCGGTATTCGGAAAAGGGAAACCATAATACCAGGTTGCAAACACTTCCCAAAGAATAAACGGCAGAAGACCTGCAATCCCGATAAGTACAGCCTTTCCAAAGGATACCCCGTCTCTCTTTACAAGGAATACGTATAATATCATGGGTACAAACATAAGCACGGCATCCATTCTGGTCATTGCTATCAGGGATATAAGCAATGCAAGAATGAACATTTTCTTTGCATCATACGTCCTGCCTGCAAAATAATACTTAAGAAACAGCGCTGTAAGCCAAAAAAGCATACTGTTTTCAAGGCCGCTTGTAGTATAGCTTATAAAACAGGCACTTCCCGTCACCGTGATAAAAGCAAGGATCACCTGCACTGTGGTTTTGCAAAAATTCCTTATCACAATAAGATATGCTGCTGTCGAAAAGATAATGCATATCAGAAGTGATACAAGGAACATATTTCTGAATACGAAATAACCTGCAGCTACTACCAGTGTAAACAGCGGACATGACGAAGCCGTTGCCCGTTCACCGATATTATAAACAAAACCATACCCGTCAACCAGATTCTTGGCCATAATATAGGCATGATAAGCATCATCGCTCTGCCATGCCAGAGCAGTAATAATAACGATAAATACAGATGTTGTTATGATCCTGCATTTCTTTATATCACTCAATATATCTGTTCTTTCTTTTTTCAACTGCCGCTCTCCCCAAGCATTACATTCTTTTCGTTTTTCTTAAGCTTAAACAGAAGCCTTAACGCTTCGGTAACTGACTTAAGCTTAATGCTTGACTTGGATCCCTTGTAATGGATAGGAACCTCTATCGTATTGAAATTCCGGCAGTAATACCTCATCTCTGTCTGATACATATGCCCTTTCGACATAATGGCATCAAGATCCATATTCTCAAGTATCTCTCTCTTAAATGCCTCAAAGCCGCTGGTCATATCCTTAAGCTTGGTTCCAAGTACGAAATTGGCAAGATATGTTCCTCCGGAGCTTAAAAACCGTCTGTAAAGCGGCTGGTTGGTAATATCACCACCCTCAATGAACCTTGAACCCCAGACACAGTCATAGCCTTCATTAAGCTTCTCAATGAACTGCGGTATTTCCTTGGGAAGGTGGGAACCGCCTCCATCCATCTCTATTATCTGCTCGGCACCATCCTTAAGGGCCATCTTAAACCCATACAAATAGCAGGTAATGACTCCCTTGGATTCAGGATGAAATATGAGCTTGATCCTGTCATATTTCTTCTCCATCTCTCTGATGATCTCCTCTGTCTTGTCCTTACTATAGGAATCTATCACAGGATAAACATAGAGATTATCATACGGAAGCTCCATTATCTGCTTAAGAACGCCCTCCATAGTAGTTTCTTCATTGGCAACGGGCATAACTATTATTGTTTTTTTCATCTATCAACCTCAAAAAACCGGTATATTACCTTGATCTGTATATCCGGAAACCACCGATCATATATTCTTTAACCGTACAATAGGTCACAGTTCATATTATTGTAAACCAAAAACGGCCTGACATCAAGTATCAGACCGCATTTTGAATTAAGGAAGGTTTTATCTACTGAGTTCATCCGCAAGAGTAAGCGCCCGGTCAACAACAACATCGGAATTGTAATGCTGCCACTCACCCCATCTACCGAGTCCGATTATGTTTCTGCCTTTCATGAAAGTAAGAAGATGCTGCATTATCTCTTCCTTTCCGATAGTGTTAAGAGGATAAGCATATTCGTTTATATGGTACCTGCCCTTATCCGATATTCCGGTCAGCGGATCACTGCTTTCGCAATTATAACTCATAGATGCAGATTTATCTATTTTATCATATCTTGTAAGATTGGTCTCTGTCCAGTAACCCTTGGATCCGGGACAGAAATTATGTCTTACAAGTATCCTGTGATAGGATAGACTGGGATCCGGGTAATAAATCCAATGAGCCTTTGTATCAAGCTTCTCATCGATGTATTCTATTACAACCGAAGTATATTTAAGTGCCTCCATATCCTTAAGATATTCTTCGCTGACACCTTTATACTCTTTTATATCCGTCCACGGCACTGTGTTAATGATACTATCGGCTTTATATGTATCGTTAACGATACGATTGTCAACATCCAGCTTTTTAACACTCTCACCATACCTTATTCTGTCTCCGAGCCTTTCTGCCAGCCTTAACCATAACTCACCATATCCGTATTCCTTAGGATAGAAGAATCTCGCATGCCCGGGCTGCGTGCCGTATGCCTTCCTCTCAAGACAGCTTATAAGAGTCTCCTCAAACGATACATTCGGAAGCTTATTAAGCCAGTAAGTACCCAGTTCATTAAGGTTCTCTCCAAACATCTTCTGATTATACGGGATCATGTAATCCTCAGCTATCTTTTCCCCAAGCTTCCAGTAAATCCAGTCAACGAACTTCTCAGGCATCTCCTTACCGAGATTGCATCCCGCTACTGCGATCGATTTAAGATACTGTACCTGGTCATTAAGGCTCATCTGCCAGATATTTGCTTCTATCGGGCTGTTTATCGTATTATTGCCGATAACTATCCTTGAATCCCTGTCGTATTCATCCCACATTTCCTTTGGCATAAACGGAAACAGAAAATCAAGCACTCTCCTGTTCTTAACATCAAGGAAATGTCCGCCTCCTATATCAAGCGGAGAACCGTCTGTTTCTCTGCTTCGGCACAGTCCACCGGCTTCCTGCTCCTTCTCAATTACCAGAAAATCCTCTATTCCATTCTGTAACAGCCTGTTTGCAAGACTTAATCCCGCCGGTCCGGCTCCCAAGATTAAATATTTCAAATCTGTATCTCCCAATTATAGTATTCTTCCATTCTGAAAACAGCCTCCGTGATATAACCAAAACACTTCCCGGATCATTATAATATGTGCCGTATTTTATGCCAATCACCATCAATAAAGCTTATAATACTTAAGCTTATATGAATCTCCGTCCTTTCTTACAATAGCCAATCCCTGATAACCCTTGGTAAGATAAGGAGCCTCGGATGCCTCTTTTGCATTTAATGAGTAATATTTTTTCGGTACCGAATCACCACTGTCCCAATATGTATCAAGACTCACTTCATATGTTGTAAAATATAACCACAATAAACCGTTTCCGCTGTCCTCTGCCTGCTCCACTACAGCAAAGGCAGGGTAGCTTTCTCCGTCTGCCGCAGGTACGTAAAAATATCCGTTTTTACAGAAACCACCACTTCTCGATTTCGCCCAGTTGTATTCATAGAAATCGTCATTTGTAAGCCTTAAACCAAAATACTTATCCACAATTTCCTTAATCTTGTCAAAACCAATCTTATAATATGAGTTTTCAATCTCTATGTTTGAACGTTTATTTATCCTTGACCATATATATGCATATTCTGTCAATACTGAAACATCAGGATACTCATCATCATATTCCCTGAAACCCTGCTCCGCAAAGTTACTTACGAAAAGATTCATTTTATTCTGATCTTCTTTGCCTATGTTTATTATATGACCCTTGGGCAGATCCGGTATCTCTTCTTTTCTGTTATCAGCTGTTGAAGCTCTGTCCTTTGAATTTCCGGCAGATGAAACATCTCCTATTTCGATGGTTCCCGCATCTTCAAGCTTCACTGCAACTTTATCTATATCGGGAACTCGTCCGCTTTCTTCGTAATCTGTATAATTCTCTGTAAATATTTCAGGATAGTCACTGAAGCTTATTTTTACAGTCTGACTGCCAATAGCATATGATCCCATGGCATAATCTTCAAAATTAAATCTTATCCCGTCATAATCCAAAGCCCATGAGAGTCCGTCGGCATTATTCTCAAGTCTTCCCGGAATACTGTTTATAAGATTCTCCCTATCTGTCGGCAGTTCATCAAAATAATCCTTAAGGTCTGCATTCTGAGCCGTTAGCTCATCTAATATTATTTCGGGAAGATCATCCGTATCCTCTATAACATCACTAAAAGATATTTCCTTCCCCGTTTCGGGATCATAATTATATCCTGTAAAAGAAGTGGTTCCGTGAGCCCCACCGTAGAAGCTGTAATTCACCGTATAAAAGGAAAAAACCTTCCCATCTGCTCTTACGGGATTAAATAGTCTGTCTTCTTCATAATACCCCAAAAATCCCTCTTCCCACATTTCTAAAACATCTGCATCGCTTCCCCTGACAAAATCCATTATTTCTTTTTCCATATCGGAATTAAACCTGTCAGTAACATTTGAAAGCTCCGGATATTTTTCACGGATTTCTTCATCAAGCTCTATCGTACAGTAATTGCCCAGAGCATATATATCCTTGCCATAGCTGCCTTCTACAGGGTTATTCCTATATGTATATGTAATCTTATCTATATCTTCCGAGTCACTCCTGCTACCCCTGTTTCTTTTACTGCTTCGAGATTTATCGTTTTTTATATTATCCTTTTCATCATTTTTATTTTCATTATCCTTATTTGAATTATCTAAAGTATCATCCCATTTGGTTGTTTCCAAAGCATCATCTTCAGAAGATGATCCCATTTTATCAGATGAACATCCTGAAATGCTAAATACAAGTGTCATACACAGCATAAGACCTAATAATTTTATACGCATACAGTTTTCCTCCCTGCAGATCACGTAAGCTGATCAAAACATCATTTTTCTCATAGAATTAACACAATATAAATTTTTTTCTTTTTGTAATTTTCTATCTTATAGTATCATATAGAACACCTAAGGTATACCGAAAGTTACAATTCAAAAATATGATATCACATCCATTATTAATGTGTAACTATATTACTTATGACTTTACTTATTCTGAATGGCTACTTTAATGTTTTTTAGTAAATACAAGTACTTTACAAATTATATAAAAAAAGCTGTAAATCACTAATTTGATTTACAACTCTTATTAGTAGCGGGAGTAGGATTTGAACCTACGACCTTCGGGTTATGAGCCCGACGAGCTTCCAGACTGCTCCATCCCGCGATATAATTTAAATGGGCGGAGGTGGATTCGAACCACCGAAGGCGTTGCCAGCAGATTTACAGTCTGTCCCCTTTGGCCACTCGGGAATCCGCCCATTATTTGTCATAAGGAGTTCCTCGAAGCGGGGATTCCTTATGAACTGTTTTTAAGTATTACCGGTAAAAAACCGGAGAGCCGATGATCGGACTCGAACCGATAACCTGCTGATTACAAATCAGCTGCTCTGCCAATTGAGCCACATCGGCATTTAATGGGGCCTATAGGGCTCGAACCTATGACCCTCTGCTTGTAAGGCAGATGCTCTCCCAGCTGAGCTAAGACCCCATATAATAAACTAACCGACCCAGATCGGACTCGAACCGACGACCTCCGCCGTGACAGGGCGGCGCTCTAACCAACTGAGCCACTAGGCCTAATAACTTATTGAAGATATATTATACCCTCAAAACCAAACACTGAAACTTCATCCTTTAACCTTTTCTTTGGTCAAGCCTTCGACCGATTAGTAACATTCAGCTCAATGCATTACTGCACTTACACCTATGACCTATCTACCTTGTCGTCTTCAAGGGGTCTTATCATTGAGGGATATCTCATCTTGAGGGG
>JAILNV010000121.1 GCA_024691125.1 Lachnospiraceae bacterium
CCGTTTGAATGCTTTGGATGCAGCCTGCCGTAATAGTCGAGGGCTATCGGGCCATTATATTCCGGGCAATGCTCCAGGCTCTTGTAGTCATAGCTCACCCACCATGTAAAGATCCGGGAGATGAGATTCTTTTTGTACATATCACAACAGAGCACATCGATCATTTCACAGAAAACATTGCGCGCTTCTTCGTATTCATAAGGACGGGACAATACCTGCCCATTAGAGAGTGAATGGTTGTCGGATCTGTAATTTTTGATATCACACATCCTGACCGGCTCAATTCCCCAGGCGTGGTCTATCAGGATCTCTGCATCGATCCCGAAGGTCTTGTAAAACCATTCTTCGTCATACTGGGTGCGCTCCGCCACATCTCCCATGGTGTGCATATGATTGTTTTCAAGCCGTCTTGCCTTGCCGGGGCCGATCTGCCAGAAGTCCGTGAGGGGTTTATGATCCCAGAGCAGGATCTTATAGGAATCCTCATCAAGCTCTGCAATGCGGACTCCATCCTTATCTGGTCTGGCTTTTTTTGCAACGATATCCATGGCGATCTTCGACAGATACAGGTTTGTTCCGATACCGACAGTAGCAGTGATACCTGTGACTGCAAGTACATCATGGATGATATTCATGGCCATGGTGTGTGCAGGTGATAGTCCTTTCGATTCAGCTTCATCCTTATACAGGTGCAGATACGGGGTACAGTCAATGAAACATTCATCTATGCTGTACACATGGATATCCTCCGCTGCTGCATATTTCAGGTAAACAGAGTATATGTTGGCTGATACCCGCTCATATTCCGCCATACGCGGGACGGCTATAATATAGTATACCTTTGTCCGGTGCCGCCTTTCATAATCTGCGATAGCCCGCTTTGCTTCAAAGAGCCTGGGCCTGCCCGGGACACCGATAGCCTTGAGGGCCGGAGAGACCGCAAGGCATATCGTCTGATCGGAACGGCTTTCATCTGCAACAAGAAGGTTAGCCCTAAGCGGATCGAGTCCTCTTGCCACGCACTCTACGGATGCATAGAAGCTCTTCATATCAATAGCGATAAAACATCTTTCTTCATTCATGCGCAGACGCTTTCCGGCAGCATGGCCCTGTCATCTATATAATAGTCACAGGTTATCTTACGGGAGTTATTGCCGTATAATTCAACAATTTCCGGAAGATTATCATTAACTGCATCAAATTCAAGCTGCTGATCCTTACACCATGACACGGCAAGATCAAGAGCCTCACCAGCCCGACAGGTCCAGAGAATGAGCTTGTTTCCTTTATCCCTTAGCGCTTTAAGATGTTCTATAAGCGGAACATTGGGTTCTCCCACATCCGGCCATGTGCCAAAACTAAGGGTTCCGTCAAAATCAACCGCTATTATCTTATTGTTTTCCATGGCAGCCTCCTCATCAAAAGAACAAATGTTTGTATGATTATAGTAGTACATTTGTTCGATTAAATCAACCGCTAGATTTTGGGAGAGGGCAAACTGCAGATACGACATATGGGAATGTATGTTCGGTAATCATCAAAACAGTTATCTTCATCTCCCTTTGAACACATGATAACTGATTTTCAGAGATTATCTGTCCTATACTATGGACATATTGATAGTGTTTAACAGGTATTATTCACATTAAAAAGATAAAAAATCTTGGAACAAGAATGCTTGAGATGATATACTATAAGAGATATATCGAATCAATAGAAATAAGCGAAGGAAAATGACTTGATGATAATATCACGAAAATAGGACAGATCATGGATTAATAAGTTATATAGTGAATACAAAATGCATCTTTAATCCCAAAACTTAAACAAGATTTTTTATATAGTTCAAAATATTGATCAATTCATAATAATGGCAGGAAGGAGGATTACAGGGTATGTTAGATAAAAAAGAACACTTTAAAAAAGTAGCAGACATGCAGGCACCGGAGGCAGCTTTTGGCCAGACAGTAGCATACATACGTATTTGTGGAGCCGGAATGATCGCCATAGTCTCATATAATCTTATAGGGGCGATTTTCAGGAGCATGGGAGATTCAAAGACTCCGCTTATAACTGTTGGAATCGCCTGTATAGTGAATATTGCAGGAGACCTGCTGCTTATAGCATTATTAGGACTTGGTGCAAAAGGGGCTGCTATAGCCACAGTATCAGCGCAGGTTGTCAGCGTAGTAGCTTCACTGATATTTATTTCCAAGCAGAAGTATTCATTTGAGTTTAGCTTAAAGATGATTAGATTCGATGGCGGTATCATTGGAAGGGTTCTTAGACTTGGCGGTCATTTTAAATAAGCGAATAAAAGTAAATACAATCGGAAAGGAAATTCAAAAAGTGAACAAGAAATCAAGGCTCGTGTGTATAACATGTTTAATCATAGCGCTGCTGGCTTCCTATCTGCTCATCGGTTGTTCGTCGTTTAGAGATAAT
>JAILNV010000144.1 GCA_024691125.1 Lachnospiraceae bacterium
AGCCACGCACAAAACGCAGCTACCCGCCATTTTGGGGATCAATGATCACAATTACGCTTCTCTCACAAGATCATACATAAAACTCTTCTCTCCCAGCATTCTCGTATTTACATGCTTCATACCGATATGCTCATATTTATCCTTCTTCAGTTTTGCATCTGTGGATACAATGACCGGTAATTTCGCCTTCTTTGCCGTTTCAAATGCTGTCTCAACCAGCGGACGCATAAATCCTTTACCCTGATATTCCTTCCTGACCGCAAGAAGTTCTATCTGAACAAACTGTTTCCTATTGTCACGATAGTTCTTTTCAAGGCTTGCTCCGCCTACCTGGAATTCTCTGGTAAAGTTCCTGTTTTCCATTGCCAGAACAATCTCATCGGTGGTATTGATTGAAAAGAACTGGCTTCTGGGATCCTGAAAAACATTTCCGGCCAGCAATCCGATATCATCCAGACTTTTTTCATAATCTGAATCAATATCTATCGTTTTCCCTTCGCCTGAGGAAAAAACCAGCTCTCCGTTCAGAATGTATGTCCCACTGATCAGACCCTCAAAGTAGTTTGGGCAAAGCCCGTTTAAGACTCTTGTAAGCGTAGTTTTTCCACATCCGCTCTCTCCTGTAATAACCACACACTCGCCGGCTTTTATATGCAATGAAATATCCGATAGATTATCTTCCTTCTTTTTTCCGAATCCGTATTTGAAGCTGACATTTTTAAGTTTGATCACTTCACATCACTCTCCCGCATATATAATCCACATAATATATGCCTATTGCACACAGGATCACCACAATAAGCGAAATCCAGTCAGATACCCGCATCTTCACCTCGTAATAGGAATTATAGTCCCCTTTCAGTTTCATACCTCTTACTTCCGCTGATGCAGTTAGTTCATCTGCCACCTTTGTGGTCCTGATAAGCATTGGGACTAACGTATATTCAAAAAGCTGCGGTATCCGGGTTATGACCGTTCAGGGTGATATTCCTATTTCCCTATATCTTTGCGCCCGTCTGATAGCGGAATACTCCATCCCCACAGTCGGAAGAAACCGGAACAAAACTGCAAGCGAAATAGTAAATGTTCTCGGAATCTTCAGTTTATCAAGAGACGCTATCAGTTTCCCTGTCGGTGCCTTGACGACCGGATATGCAGCGATTACCGCTATGATAAGTCTTCTGAGATACACAAGAAGAAGCGGCAGGTTTCCTACCGCTCGTACATAAACTGTCGTATGCAGAGCATACGCTGCTCCTGCACGCAGGGGCTTATGATAGCCGTCATTTAAGCAGATAGCTTCACAAATACAACCTGCAATCAGGAAAATCACAGCTGTAAGCACCTGCCCCATAAGAACAAAATACAGAGCCTTTATGCCGAAGAAAAGTATCTGTGTTCCGGTCTTTGATGATTTGCTGATCATCAATACATAAACAGGTCCCGAAATAATTGCCATAAGGGCATATCCGGCATACAACTGCAGCATTACGGATGACGCAAACGGGATGGCAGGCCATGTTTAACCTTCTCTTCATTCCACCGGAAAACTCAGAAGCCTTTTTTCTCTTGACTTCAAGCAGCCCGACAAAATCAAGGGCTTCCTCAGTTTTTTTCTTAAGTTCACTACCTTTAAACCCGTATAGAGAACAAAAGAATCTCACATTTTCCTCTGCTGTAAGATCAGGATATATCGCAAGATCCTGTGGTATATATCCGATATTCTTCTTCCATTTTCCAATTGACTGCCCGTCTTCATAAGTTACAGATCCACTATCGAAAGGAAGAAGTCCCGTAATGCAACCTATCGTAGTGCTCTTCCCCGCCCCATTAGGCCCGAGTATCCCATGTATCTCTCCGGATTCTACAGTAATGGATATACCATCTATGGCAGTCAGATCTCCAAATGCCTTTTTGAGATCCTTTATATTTATGATATCCATGTTATCTCTCCAGTTTAAATGAATATATTTTATTTTATATTCATGAAATCGTTTTATATGTTAGCATTTGCTACCAATTATGTCAATATGTGTTGACATAATATTTTGTTATGTTATAAAGTTATAAATGAATAAATTTGACTACATATTCACTGTCATTTCTATATGAAAATGGATCAGGGAGGCTTATTCTTATGCCGCAGATATTTGATGAAGCCGGTCGTGAACGGGTACGTGTATTACTGCTTGAAAACGGTTTTGATCTTATCAAAACCCATGGCCTAAAAAAGACATCCATCAGCGATGTTACAAAAAGAGCCGGAATCGCTTCCGGCACCTTTTATAATTTTTTTAAAACAAAAGAGGAATTTGTTTATCAGATAGTTCTATATAAAAGAGCACAGTCCAAGGAACTGCTTGCCAAGATGGCAAAAGGAAAAAAAATGGATGCGGATACCTTCAGAAATTATCTGACCACCCTCTACACCTCTGATAACAACATTTTTGAATACTTAAATGAAAGTGAGATTGATCAGCTGAAAGCCCGGTGGCCTGAAGAATACTGGCGAAGCAACAATAATGACAAAAGTACTATCGATCAAATGCTAAATATGCTGGATAATCCAAGAACCGACTGCGACTGGAAGGTTCTTGGAAACCTTTTTAAATCAATTGCACTGATCGGTCATGGAAAAAATCAGCTATATCAGGATAAATACAAAGAGACTATCCGGCTGTTTGCGGATACCATTGTCAGATATGTATTTGCACAAGAATAACGAGAAATGCTCTGTTCTATCCAGTCACAGATAACATCTATCGTCAGCTTTCCATTGCCTACATTGTTATCAGATAATCCCACGTCACTATGGAGGGATGTATCAGCAGAATGACCTTTTTATTTTCTTTCCCAAATTCATGTATAGTCATTTTCTAAATATCTCATCAAAGCATACATCACCGTCAGACAAGTCAGAATGCCTGACAAAATTCACGTGTCTGGTCAATCCTGAATACGCTATTCTATCGGTATTACAGAATAACTTACACAGAGGTCTGATCCCATAATATTTGAATATTTCGACATACATACATTTGCTTATTTCTTTTTCGCTCATTGTTTACCTCAATAGCGTTAATTGTATTGCCAACATAATCTATCTCCTACCACCACTTCTTTTCTTTGGCATGTTTATAAGCACCCCGGTAAATGTCACAAGACTTCCAATGCTCAGCCATCCCGTAGAAAGCGCATATGCCCAGGGGCGGTTCCCTGCAAGTCTCATGACTGCAATATCGATGACGCCTGTCAGCATTGTAAATACCCAGCACCAGTTAGGATACGGTGTCTTTCCTTTTACAAACGCAATTATCTGAACAATATTCATCACCAGGAAAAATACGAAGAATATTCCCGAAACAGGGATCATAAAATACTTTGCGAATTTCATTGTTTCTTCTATTGCAATGCCCGGATCTATCCTATATAGCGCATTGTGATAATATATAGTCGCGCAACATATGACATGGCAGAATGATCCAAAAGCAAGCATACCTATTAGCCCTGCCCTATAAACATGAGCGTAAGATTCTGATACGGACGCTATGATCCGATACACGCCAAAGAAACACATCGTCTCCAAAGTGATCCTGATCATCCCCAATAGTCCCGACCAGAATATCCTGATATCTGAGACCGTCACGTATCTTGAAAAATATTGTTCCATTCCAGACAGCGACATATCTGCTGTTCCCCATCCAAGAAGCATATCTCCACCGATGAGCGCAAAAAGCGATGCAAGAATACCAATTTTAAACATATGCGTTATTCTGTCCCAGTCCGGATTCCTGTATTTTTCGTTTAAGTCCTTCATACTGTATTTCCTTTATTTGATCGGTTATTTATGCCGCGTTTTCCATAACCGTAATGTGTTAATGTTACTTGTATGTTTTATATGTCATCTCGTTCCTCTCTCCTATATCATCGGACTTACCCGGTGATCATATGCAACCCATTCATTATACAAGTTTGCCCTTGAACTTCCTTGCCGTCTCACTCTCATCCGCAACATACCAGTAATCACATGAGTCACTGCCTGTCGCACAGGTATGAGTGCGTATCAGTTTCGCATGTACCAGCTGCGGCATCAGATGATCGACCGCACACATATGCGGAAGAAGTTCCTCATAGCCGTTTGCTTTTGCATAGTCCGCAAGAGGACAGCCCACAAGATCGAAAGCCACTCCTTCATCGATATTCTTTGGATTTATACTCACACGCCAGGTATTTCCCCATTCACCTTTGGACAGTTTCTCATAAACCATTTTCGAATACGGCACATACCTGTTATACATTGCTTTCTTTAACAGTTTCATCTGCCACGGCTTATTGACGTTGATGATCCTTTTTACAAAGTCATATTTCTTAAGCAGGCCTTCGGCAATCTCCCCGAATGCTTCTCCGCCTATCCTGTGATCCGATGCTTCGTAATATGAAACTGCTGTAATCATCATATCGAGATTGTATGACATATTGTTGGCCGAACCTCCGATATCCGGTGCCTTGGCGTGAAGCCCCGGATAGAGTTCATTCGCCTTCTTTATGATCGTATCGGCTTCGTTCGGGAAATGCTTCTTTGTATACCGGACAAATCCCTTATTTACCAGTTTATCCAATGACATGATTACCGTCCCCCTTAGACTTTGACTGTATCTACTGCATCGGTTGTACTGATGGTTCCGTATCCCAGGAGATAATCACCGATCATCGCCAGTACCATTGCGTAGCATCCAAAAAGAATTCTTTGTTTTAATCTCATATTTTCTTTCCCCTTTAAACAGATATCTACAAATCCTTCTTATGCCAATAAGGTAGATGCTTTTTGAATATCCTACGGATAATCATGAAGCATCTCCCACGGAAATCTGGTAACCAATATACAGCGTACTCATCAGACTGTTTCCTCTAAACGTCTTTTGATCTTAGATGACACCTGCGCAAAACTATTCTTTATTAATCGCCTCTTCCGAGCTTATTGTTTTCACAAAGAAGAGGAAGTAGACCATGTGCAAAATCCAAACGACCGCCAGTATTATACATGGAACCCATATCCTCTTTCTTGCCATGAAGAAAAAGCCTAACCCCATAAGGATTGTTACTGAAGATAAAATGCCTGCTTTTGTGGTAGCCATCATACCCTCTTTTTTTACATATGATTCCAGATGTTTCTTATACAGCTTTGTTCCTTTGAACCATTCATCAAGTTTTTTAGAACTTCTGGCGAAACAATATGCGGTCAAAAGATAAAACGGCGTCGTCGGGAGGATGGGAACAAAAACTCCCACTGTCCCCAATACAAGGCAAATACATCCGACAATAATAAATACTATCCTCTTAATTCCCATCTTCTTTTTTTAGTCTCCGTTTCTCTCTTTTGTTTTCTACCACATGACTTATGTCTTATTCATGAAATCCGTCCGCCTTCCATAGCCAGCACTTTCTCCGCTATCCGCATGGTGGACTCTCTGTGCG
>JAILNV010000159.1 GCA_024691125.1 Lachnospiraceae bacterium
TACAACAGTAGACTTAGTCGGATCGGAATCTCCGCTGAGTGAATCAAAAAGATCCGTTATTATACCGGCAGTATCATCATCAAGAAGATACTTTATAGGCATATAGCACACACCTGAAGAATCCTTGTATACTGTCCTGGGGTCTCCGTTATAAGTATATGTCTTCTTGTCATATGCACTTAAACCGGTTGTAGGCATCTGTGTCCCAAATTTACTGGGGTCTCCATCAGGGCCTTTGAACTGTGAGTTAATATTATTACCAGATGGATCCTTTATCATTCCCTCATTCCTCTGGAAACCGGGGAAACAGGAATTAATAAGCCAGTTGTACTGTTCCCTATCCATCTTCTGCATATAAGAAGGATTCGTATAATCAGAGCCATTGAACCTGTAACCGTGCAGTGAAACAACTGTTGAATTGGTACATGTTCCCTTAATATAACACTCCTTATTCGGTATAAGAGCCAATGCATTTTCAAAGGCAGAGTTGTTAACATCAGGCGAACACATCTGCAGATTAGTTCCTTTGCCCGCATACTTGTATGCATCTGTCTTAGCCTGCACTCTCAGATTTTCGCCACCGCCACCATACGTATTGAAATCCATATAATCCCATGAGCCGGGGTTATTATAGCAATTCCAGAACAAAACTTTATTGCAGAAAAGCTGTGTGACAAGTCCCTTCTTTGATGTATCCTTATAAAGAGGACACTTGTCACCACCGGGATAAGTCCAGTTTTCTTCTATAGAATCCGAATCCTTTTTCAGAATCTTACCACTACCCTTCACCTTGCCGGTAAGCTTCAGTTCACCCGTAACTATAAGTGTGGAATTTGCATCCATCTCAATATCACCAAAAACATACACCTTACCGGAAACAGACATTACGCAATTGCCTGCCATTTTCACTTTTCCGTTAAGGATAGCACGTTCCGACAACATCTGCGCACAAGCGCCACTATTGATGTACAAGCAGTAACCTGAAGGTACACCATTAACCTCACCGGAACCGTCATGCCTCTGCATATATCCGCAACCGGTCATTATGAAGTCACCACCACCGATATAAACAGGATCATCAGTAAGTACGCTGAAATCACAGACATCAAGTTCGCCGCCGCCATCGGCACTGAATTTGATTATGATATCTGACGTAATAGTACTTACATATCCCTTCTCATCAGTAGCAGTAATAACAACACCTTTAAGCTTAACATATGACTTCGAGTTATCCTCATAATTATTGCCGGCAACGCTCGTACTCACCTTAATATCAGCTTCCTGACTGGCTGCCTTTATAAGAGTTGCGACCTTATCATTGTCATATGTGGATGAGCCACTCGATGCACCAACTTTGCCGCGTATATCACCTATCGCAGCACTGATAGTTCCGCCTGCAAGTCCCCTGTCAACAGCCACCTGCTGTATTTCAGAAGAAAGGTCATCCAAAGCGAATTCCGCGGTATAGAAATTATCAGTCGAGCCATATCTCATCACCTTTGCTAAATAGTTCATATAAACCATATACAGCAGGGACGTAGCTATGATAGCAATAAATGTAATAGCAATAAGAACTGATACAAGAGCTGCACCCCTATCGCCCAATCTGCCTTTTTTCTTATTACCTTCCTTAGCTTCAAACTTTTTAATAATTCGTTTAATCATACCTGGATTACCCCTTCTTTCTCCCTGCTATTACATAACACTCCTTAATCCACAATAATTATCAGCCATTCCTATTCTTTATGCCCGTCATAAGAGAAAGAACCGGCTGTTTATTCAACCTCGTAGTAGGATCTAATTTATCATACTCATAGATATAAACCATTGCCTCATAAGAATAATACTTCTGCCCCGGCTTATTTGCCATAGGTATAAACATTACCACAGCATCAAAATAGTATCCTTCCGAATGCAAGCCTGAATAACACAGAAACGAAATCTTCTCATCCGAATCTGTAACACCCATAAGTGCAGGTGTATCATACCCCTTTCCTGCACTGGATAAAGCAGCAGCAAAATCTCTTGCAGCCGCCATATTCATAGAAATTGCCTGAGCTTTATTATATGAAATCAGCATGTTGGTCGAAACTGTAGTTCCATCCCAAGTAAGCTCATTGTCAGATACTGCAGAAAGCTTAGCTTTGACATTTGTCATATTTGTATCCCATGACATTGTCATTCCGGTGGATTCCAAATTATATATATTAGCACTCACATTAGTATTTCCGCTTACATTACCATTAAAACTTACCGTTGATAATGCAAGGTTTCCGCTAAGGTCACCGGTACCTATAGTCGCAATTGACTTCTTTACTCCCTCA
The DNA here is from genome assembly GCA_024691125.1 of Lachnospiraceae bacterium. Classification (GTDB taxonomy): domain Bacteria; phylum Bacillota; class Clostridia; order Lachnospirales; family Lachnospiraceae; genus UBA2868. Next base: position 2,325 of record JAILNV010000159.1, read on the forward strand.
TATGTCTTATTGGAAAAGCCTTCCACGATTGACTGAGCCAGATCGTTAGCGGCCATCATCTTTCTTGACTTCTGGTTCACCTTCATAGATGTAATAAATGAAGCACAGATCGGCACTATAACAATAGCAAAAAGCGCCATTGCAATCACAAGTTCCACCAGTGATATACCCTTGTTACCAAAAATCCGGCTGCGCCTTTTTCTTTCGTTGTTCATCTACTACCTCCCTTATTTCCTAAACGCAAAAGGAATATACATAACTCTAAGAAATATAATAACATAACACCAATCCCGTATCAATTGCGATTAATGTCAGTTTTATATTTCTTTATCACATAAATAGATAATTCTTTCAGGTAATACAATTTTGAGAATACGGAAGACAGATTTTCCGCTACTCTCAAAATTGTGT
>JAILNV010000179.1 GCA_024691125.1 Lachnospiraceae bacterium
GGCTTTGCGGTCACATTCCAGTATGACGGGGCGAAATATGACCGCAGGTATATAAAGCTTCTGATCAGACGTTATGAGCATATAGTTACCCAGATAGTATCGGACAGTGACATTAAAATATCCGCTATCGACAGGCTGTCAGAGGACGAGAGAGAAAATATGCTTGCGAAGATATGCGGTGTAAATGCTCCTATAACGAAGGATACCGTTCTTGATCTGATAAGCAGACATGTTGACAGATCACCTGACAGAACTGCGGTCGTTATGGGGGAGAATTCGCTGAGTTACGCCGGGTTGTGGAAGGAATCCTGCGAGCTTGCCTCAGTAATAGGATACGGTGAGGAAAGGTTTATTGCTGTCTATGCCGACCGTGGACCGAAAATGATCGTTGCCATGCTTGCTTCAATGCTGGCCGGTGCCGCCTATGTACCTGTTGATCCCCTTTATCCCGATGAACGGATCGGTTATATACTAAAAGACTGTAATGCTGATATGGTGTTAAAGAGCATTGATCCCGGAACTGACGACAGAAGTTCTCTTTTCAGGGAGTCAGGGGCAAACGTGATAGATGTGTCTGATGAAGTGTATGACGGAGCGGATATAAGTAAGATAATGTCACACGGATTTGATAAACTCAGAAACCGGCTGGCTTATATGATCTATACCTCGGGAACCACAGGTAATCCCAAGGGTGTGGAAATAGAGCATGCTGCCCTGGCACAGATGATCAGTTCAAATATTAAACGTTACGGACTGTTTGACGGTGTGGTGCTTATGCCGGCGAATTTCGTGTTTGATGCATCTGTATGGGATTTATTTATTACACTTGCATCCGGAGGTACCGTATGCATCATCCCGAGGGATATATTGTTAAACAGTAAACTAACTGCAATGTACTGCAGGAAGCACGGGGTAGACATAATGGGTGCCACAAATGCTCTCCTGCAGGCACTGGATCCGGCGGATTTTGACCGTTTCAGGCTTATATGTGCAGGAGGTGATGCTGCAAATGCGGAGATATTCGCGGCATGGTCTGAGTGTACGGATATGATGGTAAACGATTATGGACCGACCGAAGCATGTGTCAACGCCACTTCGCATGTGTACATTAAAGACGAGGGCAATCCTATTCCGATAGGAAGGCCGTATCACAATAAAAAAATATATGTAATGCAGGGGGACAAGCTGTGCGGTATAGGTCAGAAAGGAGAAATATGTATCGGCGGTAACGGATTGGCAAGGGGCTATCATAATCTTCCAAAGATCAGCAGGAAAGTGTTCAGGCCCAATCAGTTCGGTGAAGGACGGATATACAGGACCGGAGATCTCGGCCTGTTCGGACTTGACGGCGAATTGCGTTTTCTGGGACGAAACGATGACCAGATAAAAATCCGCGGTTATCGTATCGAAACGGGGGAAATAGAGAGCTGTATCAGGAAATTCAGGGATATTAAAGATGCCGCCGTAATAGGCCGGAAGAAGGGGACGGGTGAGGTATATCTGGCAGCATATGTTGTATGGAAAACGGATCCGGCCGAAGCGGCACTTAAGAGCTGGCTGTTGAAGAAGTTGCCTTCATATATGGTTCCTTCGGCAGTCGTAAGCATGGAAAGACTCCCTCTTACGATAAACGGAAAGCTTAACAGGAAAGAGCTGCCTGAACCTGTAAGGACAGTTGAATACCGAACTCCGGAAGGTTATTTTGAACAGCTGGTTGCGGGGCTTTTTGAACAGATACTTGGTATCGAACGGGTGGGAAGAGACGATTCGTTCTTTGAACTTGGAGGAAGTTCAATTGATATGATGAAGCTGGTAGCCGGACTTTCGGGATATGCTGTCGGTATAGCCGATATTGTTTCGGCTCCCACACCTGCATTACTGGGAGAGCATCTGCTGAATGGCTGGAACGGTCTGGAACGGAGAGGAGAGGGAATGCTTATGTTAAGGGACGGCGATCCTGATGAAGCGTCAATATTCTGTATACCTCCATCCGGAGGAATGTCATTATGCTATCTTCCGTTGATCAATGAGCTGGGATATAAAGGCAGGATATATGGCCTTACAGATGAGAAGTATGCAAGATTCTCGAAAATGACTATCGAAGAGCTTGAAGGATATGATCTGTATTCCGGAAATTCATGGGAGCGTACGATAGAAAGATACATGGGTAATATCACCGGATTGTTTAAAGACGGAGATATTATCATGGGATATTCACAGGGAGGAACTGCTGCGCAGGTAATTGCCGGAAGACTTGAGGATCAGGGTAGTAAAGCAGGCCGTATAATAATGCTTGAAGCAGTGCCGCCGGGAAGTGAAGATATATCGGATACCGGTTATACGGGAAGGGCTGAAAGGCTTATTACATCAGTGGCTCTCTTTTTGGGAAAAGATGTTCAGGATAAGTACAGGGCGGTCGGAGATGATGTTTCCGATACCGAATATCTAAGGAACTGTTTAAGAAACAGTCTGGGCGAGGAAGCTTCTGAGACCATGCTTCATTCGCTGTATGAAACATATCTTGTATATTCTTCCAATATCCTGAATCCGCTGGAAGCGGGTAAAAAGACAGGCACCGCTATCGACTGTATAATACTCGGTGGTGAGGCATCAGATGAAGAAATGAGTTATTCCGCCATGAAACTCAACCCGTGGAAGGATTATTCGATGGAGGAAGGGAAGGCATTTGAAGTAAAGGGAAGCCTTGATGAGCATTTTGTATTTCTTTCGAAATACCGAAGGTTTATAAAAGATATTGTAAAAGAACTGCTAAAGAAATAAAATATTGTTATATCAATCTGAGAAAGGACAAACAATTATGGATGCAAAACTACAAAAGAAAAGAAGTCTGGTAACCATTTTCATAATTATGTTTGCCATTTTTGGTGCGCTGACCGTGATCATGAATCTGGTATACACATATGTGGTTCAGAGCAGGGTATACCATCAGCAATGCGCGGACAGGCTCACATCTATCAATAATTATATGAAAGTTCTTATAGACAGGGATGGCGATGACTTTTATGACCTGAGAATGTATTTTGAGGATCATAAAGACGAAATACTTATTCCTCTTGATTATGCGGGTGACCCGGAAATAAAGGGCAGGGAGTTTTACCGGCATTTTGAGGAGAAACATCCGGGAATGGTGTATGGTGAAGATATACAGTTTAATGAGCTCGAGGATGATCTTAAACTGCTTTATGCCGAGTATACTTATGAGTACTGGCTGACTATTTTTGAAGATATAAGGGATTCTTTCGGTCTTGAATATACTTTTTTCATATATCCCACCGAGATACCTAAAATGTGTTATATGATAGATATCTTCCGTGACGAGAAGGTGGTTGACGGCAAGTCTTACATAAGCCTTGGTATTGAGGTTGAAGAAGATCCGCAGAAGCATAAAAGAATGTGGGAGGCCTGGAACACAGGAAAACCTTCATCCGGATTTGATGTTTTCAATAATGAACACGGTTATACATATACTTATTATGTCCCCATCATTAAAGACGGCGAACAGATAGGCCTCGCATGCGCGGGAATAAGTGTTGAACAGGTTACGAGTTCCATAATAAACACAGTAGTAAGTCAGCTGGCCGGTTCATTTATCGTGCTGATAATCGGACTGATAATCATATCCAGGTTTATCAGAAAAGGTTTCCTTGTCCGCCTGGTCAGGCTTGAAAGGAGCGTTGCCCAATATACCGAGCTTAAGGATGATAAAATCTCGGAAGAGATCCGAAAGAATGAAACCGGTAATGATGAAATAAGGAGCCTGTCCGACCAGTTCGCCGATATGATCGTTGAACTTAGGGATTACATGGTCAATCTCCAGCATGTCACGGCAGAGAAGGAGCGTATCGGAGCCGAGCTTAACGTCGCAACGCAGATCCAGGCGGATATGCTGCCAAGAGTATTCCCCGCATTTCCGACCAGGGACGAATTCGATCTGTATGCTACCATGAATCCGGCCAAGGAGGTCGGTGGAGACTTCTATGATTTCTTTATGGTGGATGACGATCACATAGCTCTTGTTATGGCGGATGTATCCGGTAAGGGCGTTCCCGCAGCGCTGTTTATGGTTATCGCCAAGACTCTTATTAAGACAAAGACTCAGCAGGGAGGGCTTCCCGGAGATATACTTTCCGAGGTTAATGATACACTGTGTGAGGGAAATGATGCCGAGCTGTTTGTAACAGTATGGCTTGCCATCATAGAGATAAGCACCGGAAAAGGCTGGGCTGCCAATGCAGGACATGAACATCCTGCGATCAGGAGAAAAGACGGAGATTTCGAGCTGTCGATCTACAAGCATTCCCCGGCTGTTGCAACGATGGAAGGTATTCCATTCAGACAGCATGAGTTCGAGCTTTATCCCGGAGACAGTCTCTATGTGTATACCGATGGTGTTGCCGAGGCAACCGATGCCAATAATGAGCTTTACGGAACAGACCGCATGCTTAATGTGCTGAACCGTACAAAAGACGAAAAGCCTGAGGAAGTATTAAGGGCCGTACGAAAGGATATTGATGAATTTGTAGGTGAGGCACCGCAGTTTGATGACATAACAATGCTTATGTTTAATTATTTTGGTAAAGTGGAGGAATAAATGAACAAATCGATTTTCAGAGAAAAGAGTATAGAAAGGATATCATCGCCTGAAAAGATAGACGACTATATGAAGATAACGGGGATCAGCATGTGGCTGATACTGGGATGCATCCTTCTGCTTCTTGCTGCTGCCATCATCTGGGGGTTTACGGGACGCATAGAGGATCAGATAGTGGACGCACAGGGAAATGTAAGCGTAGTTGAGATAGCTCCCGTAAAGCTTCTTATGAGTGAATAGATTACTTTGGTGAGGTTTTGTAAAATGAAGATCAATAAGAAGCCGGTGACCGGGGGCGTTGCCAAGGTACCGGTAATACTTCAGCTGGAGGCTCTGGAGTGTGGTGCTGCCTGCCTGTCCATGATCCTGGCATATTACGGGAAATGGATACCGCTTGAACAGGCGAGGGTGGACTGCGGAGTATCAAGAGACGGCTCTAATGCCATGAATGTTATGCTGGCGGCAAGGAATTACGGCATGGCGGCTCAGGGGTACAGGTTTGAGCCTGAGGAACTGCAGAAGGATGGAGAGTTTCCCTGCATAATCTTCTGGGAATTCAATCATTTTGTTGTACTGGACGGATTCAAGAAGGATAAGGCCGTAATAAACGATCCCGCAAGGGGAAGAGTCGAAATCTCCATGGAGAGCTTCGATAAGTCGTTTACCGGAGTATGTATCATGATGGAGCCTTCGGAGAATTTTGAGCCCGGGGGTCAAAAGAAAAGCATGACCGGATTCCTTGAGAAACAGCTAAGCGGAACCGGCGCGGTTATGGCGTTCACGGTTATCGTTTCACTGATAAATGCTCTTATGGGTGTCATCAATCCTGTTTTTTCCAAGATGTTTGTGGACCGTTTTCTCGACGGAAGAGATCTTAGATGGACAGTTCCTTTTTTTATTTTCCTGAGTACCTTTGCTCTGATTCAGATAACCCTGTCGGCAATGCAGGCTGTATATAACCTTAAGATGCAGGGAAAGCTTGCGATAAAGGCAAATGCGGGTTATATGTGGCATGTACTCCGCATGCCGGTTGAATTCTTTACGCAGCGTCATGCAGAGGATATTGCCATCAGGAAAAGGATCAATCAGACATTGGCATCAACGATAATCAATACGCTGGCACCTACCGTACTTAATTCCATTATGATGATCGTTTATCTGGTGGTTATACTTAAGTACAGCGTGGTACTGACGATCATAGGACTGTTCGGAACTACTGTTAACATTGTAATAGGTCAGTATGTTTCCGCGAAGTCCATGAACATTTCCAGAGTACAGATGAGGGATGCAGCCAAGCTGTCAGCAGCTACGGTTTCCGGAATAGAGATGATAGAGACCGTGAAGAGCAGCGGAGCCGAGAATGGTTTCTTCGAGAAATGGGCCGGATTCCAGGCATCGGTTAATAAGAGTCAGATGGAAACGGTAAGGCTTACAACGTATTACGGTATCATTCCCGCAGTGGCTAACTCTGTAACGAATATTCTTATTATGGGTACAGGTATCTGGCTTATAATTCATGGTAATTTCTCCATAGGTATGCTTTTCGCATTTCAGACAATGCTTAATTCCTTCATGGCTCCGGTCCTTACACTGTCATCCGCTGCTTCGATAATACGTGAGATGCGGGTAAACATGGAGCGTATCGAGGATGTGATGGAATATCCGACAGATGTTGAATATGGCAGCATGGACAGTGAGTCCGGGGAGCATGAAAGCCCGGAAGAACAGAAGGATTTACAGGATACGGAGACTTCGGACAGCATAGATAAGACTGCCGGAACAGAGGAAAAGGGTTACAGCAAGTTAAGCGGCAGGGTAGAGCTTAAGAATGTTACTTTTGGCTATTCAAGGCTCGCCAAGCCTCTTATAGAGAACTTCTCTATGACTGTGGAGCCCGGGCAGCGGGTTGCGTTCGTCGGGCCCTCCGGATGTGGTAAATCGACTCTTTCCAAGCTTATTTCGGGACTGTACAGACCCTGGAGCGGGGAGATACTGTTTGACGGAAAACCAATGGAAGAGATAGACAGGAATGTCTTTACCGGTTCTTTGGCTGTTGTGGATCAGGATATTATCCTGTTTGAGGATACCGTAGCAAACAATATAAAAATGTGGGATAACTCGATCGAGGATTTCGAGATGATACTGGCATCAAGGGATGCAAGTCTCCATGAGGACATAATGCAGCGTGACGGAGGATACCGGTACAGGATGCTTGCCGGCGGAAAGGATTTCTCCGGAGGGCAGAGACAGAGGATGGAGATAGCCAGGGTACTGTCGCAGGATCCCACGGTAATAATCATGGATGAGGCGACCAGCGCGCTGGATGCGGCTACCGAATATGAGGTGGTAAAGTCGATCGTGGACAGGGGCATAACATGCATAGTTATCGCACACCGTCTCTCAACGATTCGGGACTGTAATGAGATCATAGTCATGGATAACGGCAAGGTAGTGGAGCGGGGAACCCATGATGAGCTGATGGCAAAGCACGGAAAGTATGAAGAACTCATAAGCAGTGAGTAAATAACAGGGAGATTAAACCGGGTAAGGATTATGGGTTGGTTTGAGGAACAGATTAAACAGAGAATGATAAGTGATGACGAGATGCTTACCGATGCAGTGGCACGGATGGTAAACATCGTCAGCACTGATAAGATAATGAGCGGACTGTCTCAGAACAGCAGGCTGTCAGGTGAGGCGATAAGCGATATCTTAAAGTACTATCGGATAAAGCCCCAGGAGCTTCCCGATGATATGGACGATATGGAGGAAGCGCTTGAGTACCTGTTAAGGCCTTCGGGAATAATGCGCCGTCCGGTAAAGCTGACCCCGGGGTGGTATAAGGATGCAGTGGGTGCCATGCTTGGAAGCAAAAAGGACGGCAGCGTCATAGCACTTCTTCCGGGATCGGCAGGCGGATACTGCTATAATGACCCGTCGACAGGTGAGACCAAACGTATTACGTCCGCAAACGAGAAAGAAATAGATGAGGATGCCATCTGCTTTTACGCACCCCTTCCGCTGAGACAGATTAAGTTCACGGATCTGCTTACATTTATGGTTATGCAGCTTAGGATGAAGGATTATGTGCTGATGATCGGTGCTGCGCTGGCAGGCGCAATCCTTGGACTTGTATCGCCGGCGATATCACATTTCCTGTACGGTGATGTAATAAAGTATTCCAATTCAATGCTGCTTGCGGGTACCATGCTGACACTTCTGTGTGTTACTGTGGCGGGTAATCTTCTGGCTGTGATAAAAGAGCTTGTCAACAAAAATATAACAACAAGGATATCACTTAGTGTTGAGAGCGCAATGATCATGAGAATTCTGTCGCTGCCGGTGAATTTCTTTAAGGACTACAGTGCGGGCGAACTGGCAGGCAGGCTTGATAATGTAAATATGCTTGTTGAGACGATCTTTGATTCAATACTTTCGATAGGACTTACTGCGATATTTTCACTTATTTATATCGGTCAGGTCATGGCATATGCACCGGCACTGGCCGCTCCGGCTATGATCATAACCCTTCTGACATTTATTGTGTCGACGGCTACGGCACTGCGTCAGATGGGAATATCCGAGAATATAATGCGGGAATCCAATAAAGAGGATGGTATGGTTTATTCCCTGATATGCGGAGTGTCAAAGATTAAGAATGCAGGAGCCGAGAAAAGAGCCTTCGCCAAGTGGAGCGAGCAGTATGTAAAAGCGGCAAAGTATCTTTACGATCCTCCGATGTTTCTTAAGCTTAGTCCGACAATATCTCTGGGAATATCTCTTGTCGGAACCATAGTTCTTTATTTCGGGGCGATACGAAGCGGCGTGGAGGTTGCTGATTACATGGCATTTAATACAGCTTACAGCATGGTCAGCGGAGCGTTCATGGCTCTTTCATCGATCGCTGTTGTTATTGCCCAGATACGTCCTTCATTACGTCTTATAAGACCGGTGTTTGACGCACAGCCGGAGGTGGATACAGACCGGCCTGTTGTAAGGAATTTAAGAGGGGGAATAGAGATTAACAACATCTCCTTCAGATATAATGATAATATGCCGAATGTGCTTGATGATATTTCATTGAGAATACACCCCGGTCAGTATGTGGCCATAGTCGGTAAGACAGGCTGCGGCAAATCTACACTGATGAGGATACTGCTTGGTTTCGAAAAGCCTCAGAAGGGCGCTGTGTACTTTGACGGCAAGGACATAACCGGCATGGATCTTAAATCACTGCGGCGGAACATCGGCGTTGTGATGCAGAACAGCAGTCTGTTCCAGGGAGATATTTTTTCAAATATCACTATATCCGCGCCTCTGCTTACTCTTGATGAGGCATGGGAAGCAGCTGAAATGGCCGGCATGGGTGATGATATAAGGAATATGCCAATGGGTATGAATACGGTCATATCAGAGGGGCAGGGCGGCATTTCAGGCGGACAGCGTCAGAGACTTATGATCGCAAGGGCAATAGCGCCCAAGCCCAGGATCCTTATGTTTGATGAAGCCACATCGGCGCTTGACAACATAACACAGAAGATAGTATCGGATTCGCTTGAGAGCCTTAAATGCACACGTATCGTCATCGCTCACAGGCTTTCCACGATCCGCCACTGCGACAGGATAATCGTGCTGGACGGAGGCAAGATAATCGAGGACGGAACATATGAAGAGCTTATGGCTCTTAACGGTTATTTCACGAACCTTGTCAGACGCCAGCTGGTGGATAAGAACGAGAACAAAAATTAATAATAAGAAGTAGAAGAAAGAAATTATTGCCTTTTTTTAAAATGCTGCGTATAAATATACAGAAGAAGGAAAGTTGAGAGAGTGATCCTGAATAATCTGATCACAGACTCCACAGTATAATGAATAGTATATGGAGGATAGAATGAAAAATATGAAGGATAAGATATTGGATGATGAGATGCTTGGCAAAATAAACGGTGGAACTGCCGAAAGCAGCCAGAATCAGGACGATCAGAGTTTAAAACGTGTAAAGTGTCCGTGCGGTGAGATATTTATGGCTAACATACATAATCTCCCGATAATATGTCCGAATTGTCATAAGGATATAACGAGTATTGTACTCGGTACTGAAAATTCAGCACCTGCGGAAGTGGCGTCAACGGGAACCGGTGCAAGGATGGCATAACTTCGGTGTTGATAAGGTTCTGAGCAGGAACCGGCTGTTAAGCATGATCCCTATAACAGATAAGATGAAGAGGAGGAAAAAACAATGAACGAGAAAGAAAAGATGAGCAGAGCTTTAAATGATGATGATATGAATAGTATAAACGGTGGAATATTTATAGCAGGAATCGGAAATGATCTGGTATACAAGAGCAAGGATGGAAAGAGGCCCAAGGGACAGAATGCTATACTGAAGGGCGAAAGACCTAAGGCTACGCTGCTTGGCGGTGCGGATATCGATAATCTCGATGATATTCCGGGTTCCAAGCTTGTAAGCGGTGGAAGCTTTGGTTCAGGAGCATGTTGACATCCGGGGCTAAAAAAGAGTTGACTTTTTTGAGCATATGAGGTACTATAGTTACATATAGGAGCTGATGTGACATATAGACAAGGAGGCGCTATGAGAATAGGTGCAGTGGGAGCAAGTCCTTATATCTATAATACCAACAGAGTAAGCTCGGCAAGCCTTAACAAGATAGATGCCATAGGAAGTGATGTTGCTTCCGGTAAGACAGATTTCTCGGGACTTACGAGCGGTGAGAATGAGAATCCGTTAAAGAGAGGCGAAACGAAGAATTATGCCGATGTATTGGGAATGCAGATGCAGATGGGCATGATGAATGCGGTAAGCCTGATGGATAAGACTCCTTTCGAGAGCTGAAAAGAATATTTGGAACGATCGGGAACCGGACATTTTATGTCCGGTTCTTTTTTCGGAAAAAATGAGACACTGAATGATCTCTGTTCCGCACCTGCGGAATCTGTTATTTTGATATAGACAAATCTGTTTATTTCTTTTACTATTATCTTGATAATTTCAGGGCATTACCAATACAGGAAGTGTATAAGGCTTGTTGGGACATATATGACGGTGTAATGCTGATTCCGGGAAACGTAAATGGTCATAGAGGCTTTACAGCCTTAAGATAAAGAAGGAGACAGAAAATGGATAAAAAAACCAAAGTTGCGGGAACGCTGGCTGCTGTGGGAACAGCCGGGATGGCAGTCGGTGGAATGGTGGGAGCCGGTGTGCTTATAAGCAAGACTCTTATAAGACCCAAGGGCACCAGTGAGGCGATAATAGCGGAATTCGCCGATGCGGAAAAGATGAAGGAGTACGAGACGAAGATGGCTCCGGTCGCACAGTGGGCTGAGCGGCAGTCCTATGAGGAGGTATATATACATAGCCGGGACGGTCTTAAGCTCCATGCATATTATCTTCCTGCAGGAGCCCATACGGATAAGTGCGTGATACTTCATCACGGCTTTACCAGTAAGGCTATGGACAATATGACCCATGCGAAGTTCTTCCATGAGATGGGATACGAAGTCCTGCTTCTGGATCTCCGTGCTCATGGCCAGTCCGAGGGAAAATATGTGGGATTTGGTGTGCTTGACCGATTTGACACTGAAGAATGGCTGACATGGTGCATTAACCGATTCGGAAATAATATGAAGTATGTTCTTCACGGCACTTCCATGGGCGCGACAACCGTGCTGATGGCATTGGGACTTCCGTTTGTACAGGAGCATGTCAGCGCTGTGATAGCCGACTGTGCTTTTACCTCGGCCAGGGAGATTTTCGCCCATGTTATGAAGAAGGATTATCATGTCCCTTCATTTCCTTTTATGGAGATAGGGGAGGTGTACTCCCAGTTCCTTGCCGGATATAAGTTCGGGGATTATTCAACCATTGAGGCGCTTAAGGACAATAAGGTTCCTGTACTTTTCATTCACGGAGGCAAGGATAAGTTCGTACCGACATGGATGAGCAATAAGAATTATGAGTCGGCGACCTGCAAGAAGAGACTGCTCATAGTGGATGAAGGCGGACACGGCTCAAGTGTTTTTGAAGATACGGAAACATATGAAAAAACAGAAAAGGAATTTCTTGAAGATGTACTGACGGTTTAATTATACTATTTGACTACAAAAGATGGTCGGGAAAGGAGTTATATGAAAGAATTAACCATTAACGGTGCAGTGGTACAGGCATATCCTCTCACAGCAGCCCAGCGTATCCATTTTTATACGGTCAGCGCATGTAAAAGATGGGAGCTACTGAACATCGGAACGGGATTTTACCTTGAATACTCGGATGTTGATTTCGATGTTCTGAAGGAATGTATTTATGACGGCTATGAGAAGTTCGAGTGTATGAGGTTAAGGTTCAGCGTCCGGGAGGACGGAACACTCATGCAGTATCTCATCCCTTCGGAGGACAGGGATATTGAGGTGGTTGATTTTTCTGATTGGAACGAGGATGATGCCCATAAGAGGATGGAGGACTGGACGAAGATTCCTTTTAAGATAGATAACGGACCGATGAACGAGATAAAGATGATAAAGCTCCCGGGCGGTTATACGGGTCTGTATATGAAGGTTCAGCATCTTACGCTTGATTCCCAGGGGATCACATCCTTCTACAGTTATGTCCTGCAGCTTTACTGTTCCAGGATGTTCGAGGATACTCCGGCTCCCAAGCCGCCTATGAGTTATTTAAAGCAGTTGGAGCTTGATCTTAAATATGAGGATAACAGTGAGAAACAGCAGAAGGACAGGGATTACTGGATCGAACAGTTAAATGCACCGGAGCCAATGTATACGCCCTTCAGTTCAAGAAACAGACTGCTTGAGCTTCGTGAACATATGGGCAAGAAGAGGCTCAGGGCCGCATATCCTACGGGAGATATTGAGGCTGCCATTAAGGTCTACGATCTGGAAGCGGATGCAACGGACAGATTACTGGATTTCTGCAAGGAGAATAACGTACCTGTGGCATCGCTGCTGCTTCTTGGACTGCGTACCGTATTTTCCCATTTCTCGGATAACAGAACGGATATAAGCCTTAAGAATGCCGTTGCCAGAAGAGGAACCCTGCTTGAACAGAAATCGGGCGGAACACGTATCCATTTCTGGCCGCTGCGTACGGATATCAAGCCCAAGACCACTTTCATGGATGCGCTCCGTATAGTACAGGCCAAGGAGAATGAGCTGCTCAGACATGCGAATTTCGATCCTATTCTGTATATGGGAATGGTAGGTGAGCATTACAAGGCACCGCAGGGAGCAAGCTATGACTGTACGACACTTACGTATCAGCCTGTGGCTCTGGCTTCATTACAGCATATAAATCTTCCTGAGATCAATTATAAGAGCAAATGGTATACCAACGGCGTTGCAATGCAGCATGTATATGTAACGGTTATGCACAGGCCTACAGATCACGGAATGAGCGTGCATTTTGAATACCAGAAGAATGAAGTATCAGAGTACGAGCTTGAGAAGCTGTACTATTATCTGTGCAGAGCCATATTTAAGGGTATAGAGGATCCTTCCATAACCATCGGTGAGATCCTTGACTGGATGTGACATACTGTGCCGTATGAAGTACGGTATTCATGAAGACCGGATACCGAGCGTGAATTCGAAACAGAGAAGATATGTATTATGCAGAGCCTCTTGAGAATAATTACCGGATGAAAAAACAGGAGCGGATAAGATAAAATAGAAAAAAGACATGATCTGATAAAAAAGATGAGATGAAACGGGATAAGGAGAATGATATGTTAGACAAAATAAAGGAAATACTAGCGCAGTATGCAGAGGTTGATCTTGATGAGGTGACAGAGGAATCAAGACTTGCGGAGGATCTGGGACTCAGCTCTTTCTCCATGATGAGCATGATGGGTGAATTCGAAGAGGCCTTCGGTATCACTGTGGACGAAACAGAGCTTACCGAGATCGCGACCATAGGTGATGTTTGTGAGTATATTAAGAAAAAGGGCGGCAAATAAAGCATGAAAGTGGAAGATATTAAGACTATTGAGGATCTGATCGGCTTTGCTTCCTGGGAATACGGGGATAAAACCTTTCTTAAGGAAAAGGCCGGTGAGGGCTTCAGGGAGAAAGGCTTCAGAACCTTTTATGAGGAAGCGCGCAGAGTGTCGTCGTATCTTGCAAAGGAAGCAGACGGCTGCGAAATAAGAGCCGGGCTCATAGGAACCAGCAGCATAGGTTATCTTACGAGCCTTTTCGGGATCATGCTCTCAGGCGGAGTGGCAGTACCCATAGATCCGCAGCTTAGTGCCGGAGAGGTCGCCGATAATCTGAACCGGGCCGATGTAATGCTGTTCTTTTATGATTCAAGATTTAAGCGGATCATTGATACGCTTAAGGAACTGTGCCCCGGTATTAAAGCCTATGTATGCCTGAACGGTGAGGATGATGAGCTTGCGGGGATCCTTTCGGCCAATGAACCCATTGAGCCGGTACATCCGTCCAAGGACAGCTGTGCCTGCATTCTCTATACATCGGGAACGACGGGAAAGAGTAAGGGTGTCATGCTGTCTCACGGGAATCTTACGGATAATGCGCTGTGCTGCGAGAATGAGGCGGACAGTTCTGATGTTATCTTATCGGTGCTTCCCATACATCATGCCTACTGTCTTACCTGTGATTATCTTCTCGCGATAAGATACGGGGTTACTGTCTGCATTAATGATTCGATAATGAGGATAGCTCAGAACATCAAGCTGTTTGAGCCGACCAAGATACTGCTCGTGCCCATGATAGTGGAGACGATCTACAGAAAGATACAGGCAGCCCACAAGGCCAAGCCTCTTGTTCCCATGCTTTTGGTCGGAAGGTCAGTATTTGGAAAGAACCTAAAATGTATCTTCTGCGGAGGCGCTTATCTTGCACCGGATCTCATAAAGGCATATAAGAAAATGGGAGTACCTCTGCTTCAGGGGTACGGAATGACTGAATGCTCACCGCGAATTTCATCATCAAGCCTTAACGATCCTACAATAGGAGACGAGGTGGGTATTATCGTTAAAGGCTGCGAGGTGCGTATTGAGGATGATGAGATACAGGTTAAGAGCCCTTCTGTAATGCTTGGAT
Source organism: Lachnospiraceae bacterium (assembly GCA_024691125.1). Classification (GTDB taxonomy): domain Bacteria; phylum Bacillota; class Clostridia; order Lachnospirales; family Lachnospiraceae; genus UBA2868. The sequence goes on from JAILNV010000179.1 coordinate 14,711, forward strand.
ACTATAAGAATGATGAAGCCACAAAGGAAATGTTTACGGAGGATGGCTGGCTTAAGACGGGAGACCTCGGCTATGTTAAGGACAGACGTCTGTACCTTACGGGCAGAAAGAAGAACCTTATTATCTTAAGTAACGGTGAGAATATTTCACCGGAAGAACTTGAGAACAGATTCGCAGGTCTTGAGTGGATGCAGGAGATACTCGTTTATTCTGAGGAGGAGCAGATCACGGCAGAGGTCTATCCTTATCCGGAGTTCAGGGATAAGGCGGAAGAGCTGTTTAAGAAGAAGGTTGCCGAAATAAACAGAAGCGTTCCGCAGTCAAAGAGGATACTGAGGTTAAGACTCAGGGACAGAGAGTTCGACAAGACCACTTCAAGAAAGGTAAAGAGAATACAGACTGGGGAAAAGGGAAGGCTCTTATAAGCCTTCCCCTTTTCGGTGTGGGCAGCGGATGTTACTTTTATATATAACATGATATAATAACCTAAATATATTATCGGAGGAAAAAATACCATGATGGACAAAATGATCAAAAACGAAGCAAAAAAGAGATTGGATATGTTTAATGCCGATCACCCGAAGGTGATGCCTTTTCTGGAGATGCTTAAGGGAAAGGCTCTTATGGAGGGGACGGTAGTCGAGATGAGAGTAACCGACCCCGACGGAAATGAATTTGTTTCCAATATACGTCTTACGGCAACAGACGTTGAAACAATAAAGCTGCTTGAGCTTCTTCCTCAATTATGAGAAATGTGCCGGTTTTGTCCCATGAATCCCAAACAGTGAATAATACGAAGTTTTGTGAACCTGTTCTGAACAGTTACAAATGAAAAAAATACCGCATTTGAGGAATGAAAAGGCAATCACATAAAGGAAATGTCTTTAAAGGAATAATGGATGACCTGACTGTACGCAGTAAGCTTATAGTCTTATTCGTGTTCTGTGTTCTTCTGCCCCTTTTTGTTACGGACGGGATCATCTTAAGCATAATCAGCTCGGATGAGCAGGCGGCCAGACAGACAGAGATGAAGAACCTGGCAAGCGCGGTCGAGGCTGATTTCCGGAATACGGTGGAAGGAGCGGTTAGACCTACTACGAGCCTTTTCATAAACAGAGCGATATATGAGTTCATGGACAGGGAGTATGAGTCGTCGGTCGACTATTATACTGCGCGATATGAACTGCTTAATGAACCCTTTGCCAACATTCTTCTGTCAAGCAGCGATATGCTGATGACCATGTATACCGATAACCCGACGATCATAAGCGGCGGAGCCTTCGTTTCCATCATTTCGCAGGAAGGTGAAGAATGGCTGAAAGCAGTAAATGAGAAAGACAGGGACGTCATACTGGAGAGCTATTACATGGGTGATGATCATATGACGGAGACTGTGCGCAAAAGACTGGCAATAGTGAGGCATCTTGATCATTATAAGGATTTCACGCATAAGATGCTGGTCAAGGTAGATATTGATTACAGCAAGCTTGTCAGACGGTTTAATGAAATGCATTATTCAATGCCGGTTTATATCTGCGAGGGCGATAAGATACTGTATTCAACGGAAGGATATACAGATCTTATAACTCCGTTTGCATATCTTGACAGGAATGCGGGTTATGCATATGAAAACAAATTCGAATTATACGGACTGGATCTGCGGATACTGGTCTTTGACAGTGAGAGGGATGTTCTTGATCTGATAAAGGGACATCTGCCTCTGCTGATGCTGCTACTGTCAGTAAATATCATGTTACCGACTGTGCTCATGTACATGATCAACGTCTCATTTACGGACCGCCTTAGGATGCTCAGCTCATCATTTGACAATGTGAACAATGATATGAGTTCACTTGAGGAGATAGGAGATATACATGGCAGGGATGAGATCGGGAGCCTGATGAAGAATTATAACAGGATGGTGGTGCGATTAAAGGAGCTTATCCGTACTGTTTACGAGGAAAGGCTTCGTAAGCAGGAGATTGATATCGAGAGGCAGCAGGCTGAGCTGCTGGCGCTTCATTCACAGATCAACCCTCATTTTCTCTTTAATGTGCTTGAAAGCATTCGTATGCACAGTATAATCAAGGGCGAGGGTGAGACTGCTGATATGATCGAGCGTCTTGCGATCCTTCAGAGGCAGAATGTGGACTGGTCAGATGACCAGGTGAGACTTAAAGAAGAGCTTAAGTTCGTGGAGGCTTATCTGGAACTTCAGAAATACCGTTTCGGAGACAAGCTGAGCTATAATATAAGCGTTAGGAACGGGTGTGAAAACTATTATATGCCAAGGCTGACTCTTGAGACCTTTGTTGAAAATGCCTGTGTTCACGGAGCCGAGAACAAGGCAGGAACCACCTATATCTATATAAGGGTTTACGAGCAGGACGACAGACTGTATATGGAGGTTGAGGATACAGGGGACGGAATGTCCGATGAGGCCGTGGAGGAGCTTAATGAGAGGCTCAGAACCTGTACCATAGACGAGCTTAAGAAGGGTGATCATATAGGGATGATAAATGCCTGTCTGCGCCTTAAGATGCATACCAACAACAGGGCTTCCGTCCAGGTGGAGAGTGAGAAGGGGGTAGGCACCACAATATTTATCAGTATCCCGGTTGATACACTTGCGATAAGTGTGCAATAGCACGCTGTGTAACTGTTAATTCAGTAGGAGGGTCATACATTGCTTAGGGTTATGCTTGTAGATGACGAACCTTTTATCATGCAGGGTCTGTCTGTGCTTATTAACTGGAGTGAGTTAGGTTTTGAGATCGTGAAGATGGCCGGAAACGGCGGCGAAGCATATGAGTATCTTAAGAATGAGCGTGTTGATCTTATCATAGCCGATATAAGCATGCCGGTAATGACGGGTATAGAGCTGCTTGAGAGGTTAAGAGAGGAAAGGCTGTCCGATGCATGGTTTATAATTCTCAGCGGATATAATGAATTCGAATATGCCAGAAAGGCCATAAGATATGCCTGTATGGATTATCTGCTAAAACCCATAAGCAGGGAACAGCTGACAGAAATCCTTGCCAGGGTATCCCGGTCGGCAGAAGAGCGGAAACGTATCGCGGAAACAGTGGATGACGCGACTGAGAGAGCAGATGCACCCGGGGATACATTGTCCGGCAATACAAGGGATGAGCTGTGTAAGGAAGAGGTTGATGCTCTTGTTTCGGCCATAGAGCTAAATGACATGACCCGGATCAATTCAAGTGCGGATGCACTGTATGACAGGATGTTCACAATGGGTCTTTCGGGTAATATCGTGTCTGTGAATATAAGCTATCTTCAGTTTAATCTTATACATCTTGCTGTTGAACTGGATGAATCTGTAGATCAGGAAGAAATACTTAAATATATAAACGAAAATGTTTATGATGCGGTTAATACAAAAGGGACACGCACTCAGCTTAAGAGATTTGCGATAAGCTATGCGGAGTATCTTTCGGAGCTTAAGAAGAATGCGTCAACAGACATACTTCAGGAAATCGAGAAGGAAATAAAGCTTAATTATGCAGAAAACCTTACACTTAAGGATCTTAGCAGGAAATACTATGTCAATACATCATATCTGGGACAGCTGTTCAGGAAGAAGTATGATCAGTCATTTAAGGACTATCTGTCTTCAGTGAGGATAAACGAGGCAGCGTCAATGCTGCTTAAAACCGACGAAAAGATTGCGATAATCGCCGAGAAGGTCGGATATAAGGATATGGATTATTTTATACAGAAGTTTATAGACCTTAAAGGCTGTACACCCGCAAGATACAGAAGGAACAGGGGAAGCTGCACAGAATAAGCAAAAGACTGAGAGGAAGATTAGAATGAGCGGATTAAGATTACCAAGGCTTATCAGTAACGGGATGGTATTACAGAGAGACAAAAAACAGCATATGTGGGGCTGGGATGAGCCGGGCAGCAGGCTTTCGGTTGAATTCATGGGTGAAGAATACTCTGCTGTGGCCGATGATGCGGGACGTTTTGAGCTGTGGCTTAAGGAACAGCCATACGGCGGTCCTTATACGATGAGCATCAGTAATGACAGGGGAGAGAGTATAACGATCGAAGACATCCTTATAGGTGAGGTATGGCTGTGCTCCGGACAGTCCAATATGGAGCTTCCCATGGCTCGCGTTAAGGACAGGTATCCTGAAGAGATGACTGACTGTGACTATCCTCAGGTAAGGGAATTCAAGATTCAGGAGGCCCTTGATTTTATAAAGCCGCTTGACGACAGTCTGACGGGTAAGTGGAGGAAGCCCGATAAGGAATACATAGGTGAATTCTCCGCAACCGCTTATTTCTTTGCAAGGGAGCTTAACAGGCTTACCGGGATACCGGTAGGATTCATTGATGCAAGTCTCGGCGGTTCGAAAATTCACTGCTGGATGAGCAGGGAAATGCTGAAGGGCTATGATGACAAGCTGGCTGAAGCTGACAGGTATTCTGATGAGCAATTCAGGAAATCCGTACTTGAATCAAATATAGAAGTTCCACTTAGGTGGCATAATGAGCTGGACAGTAAGGACAGGGGACGCATAGAACATTGGGAAGCGGAAGGCTTCGATGATTCTTCATGGAGAACAGTAATTCTTCCGGCCTTTCTTAAGGATACGGAAATAGGGGATACCCTTGGAGTCATATATTTCAGGAAGAACTTCATCGTGCCGGCTGAAATGGCAGGTAAAGAAGCAAAGCTGTGGCTTGGGACAATGGTGGACAGTGACAGGACCTTTGTTAACGGAAAATATGTCGGAAGCACGGATTATCAGTATCCGCCGAGAAAATATGTGATTCCCGCAAATCTGCTTCATGAGGGTATCAATAATGTGACCGTAAGGCTTAAGGCTGAGTACCTTATTGAATTCGGGGCCAAAGGCCATTCCGCGGCCAGATTTACACCCGGTAAGGAATATAAAGTGTTTAATGAAGAGAATACGATAGATTTAAGCGGCGAGTGGAAATATATGACAGGAGCCTCATCTGACAGCGAGGCGCCGAGACAGGATTTCGTAAGCTGGAAGCCGGCCGGGCTGTACAATGCGATGACTGCTCCGTGTACATCTTATGTGATAGGCGGTGTCAACTGGTATCAGGGGGAGTCGGACTGCGAGGAGAGGGATGAATATACGGAGCTTTTCAGGCGTATGGTTGAGGGCTACAGGAAGGAATGGAGTGATGATAAGCTTCCCGTGAATGTAGTCCAGCTGCCGAATTTTACGATAGACAATGATCCCTTAAGTGAAGCCTGGCAGGGAATGAGAGAGGTGTTAAGGCGCCTGGGAGAGAGCATTGAAGGCTGTGACAGCATAGTTACGATAGATCTTGGAGAGGATAACGACCTTCATCCACAGGAAAAGAGAGAGCTGGGCAGACGTCTTGCGCTGCTTGCCGCAAGGAACAGCTGCGGTCTTGACATAGAATGCCACGGTCCGTCCATAAAGAAATTTATGTGTGTAAGAAACGGGGATGAGGCAGAGATAACCCTTAATATGTCCGGTGCTGGAGAAGGTCTTAAAGTATGTGAGGCTGGCGGTAAGGGAAGCGATGGAAGAGTGACCGATCTTATACTTACGGATGAAGATGGGAACAGTTTTAAAGCCGATGTCACAGTGAATAAGGACAGGCTGATACTTAAGGTGAGAGGGCTTAAGCATTCGGTAAAGGAAATAAGATACTGTTATTCCCAGACTAACACGGGAGCCCTTATCTATAATTCTGAAGGGCTGCCCATGAGTCCCGGAATATACGTATTGTAACAGGTTTTATATGAGAATTTATAACCGATGCCGGTGGAGAGACAGTCCGGGATTAAAATACCAGAGTGTCATATTTCTCAACCAGTTCTGTAAGTCTGTCGACATAAACGGCTATTTTCTTCTGTTCCTCTTCGGAAGGTCTGCCTTTCTTCCAAAGCTTGCGGATCATCCTGGTGCAGCAGATGACAGACGCTTTTTCTGTTACCTCTTTAAGCCTGTTTTCATCCTCTGTCTGCAGATAGTGCTTGAGGAAACTGCGGTAAAACTTTTTGGAGGTTTCATAGGAAAAGCCCATAAAGTCTTCAACAAAAGAAGCACCCTCTTCACCGCGGACCACATAAGTATAGTACAGATCACTGATCTCTGAGATAGGGTGTCCGGTGGAGATCCTGTCCATATCGATAAGAAGAGGCTCGCCCTTTACCATAAATACGTTTCCTGTGTGAAAATCACCATGGATAAGAGTATTGAAAGGGGCAATGGTGTCTATAAGCGCCATGCATTTTTGTGCAAGCTCTCTGCTCTCATGTGCGATCCCGCCTTCAACATAGTCCTTGAGCCTCACTGTCACATTCGGGAAAGCATTCTCATCATCGACGGAAATACCGTGAATGGTTCGTGCAAGCTCTGCCATAATTCTTGCATATGTTTTGACCTGTTTCGGAGCTCTTGAGATAGATTTTGACACTGTTTCGGAATCAACTATTTCAAACATCGCGCCGTAGCGGTCACCCACGGAAACTATTCCGAATGAGATTGCGGTAGGCACACCAAGTATAAAGGCTTTTCTGGCCAGAGCGATTTCCTGTTCCACATCCTTGTAGGTATTGTTCTGATTGAATACCTTAATGACAAGTTCATCGTCATATCGGTACACCTCGCCCTTGGCGCCGCGTCCCAGAAGAGTACAGCCGTCCAGGGAAATCTCTTTATACTTCCTGTATCTGGCCTTATCGGAATCAAATGTGTTGGGCCAGATGAAATTAATGTGTTTGATAAGCTCCTTGAAGGCTCCGGTCCTGTTAAGTGAAAGCTCTATAAGCTCCGCGACCGTCTTATAGTACCAGCACTGCATGACAGGGTCGCCCTCATCGAGAGTATCCCAGATCGCCTCACCCATTTCCGAATACATACCGGATATCGAACGCAGATTGGAAAGCTTGTCGGCCAGCCAGACCATTTTGACACCGCGGTCATTGCTGTTTCTCAGGATAGAGAGGGACTCCTCCTTGCGTATCTTCCATGTTTCACTGCGGTCCTTATCCGGATATTCGTTTTCCGACTCGGACTGGACCAGATATGCCACACGTTTTCCGAATCTTTTCTCAATTTCCTCCAATGTACCGTCCGTGCTTTCGACAATATCATGCAGAATGCCTGCGGTAATGATCTCCGCATCATCTGTCATTGTAGACAGGATCTCAGCCACCTCCAATGGATGAAGGATAAATGGTCTGTTCTTGAATTTACGTACCTTACCCTGATGCATGATGGTTGCATAAATGATTGCTTCTTCAACGATATTCATAGATTTCCGGCTCCTTACTGCTTATACATAGTCTGGTTTTACAGCTTCATCATACCAAAGATAACCGTCCCTGTTGAATTCCTTTACCTTATAGAGTGCTTCGTCCGCACATTTCTTCAGATCTTCGAATTCGGAGGAATCCGCAGGTGATATTGCGGCTCCGGCACTGAAGGTAAAGGTGTGGTCGGTGATCGTGCTTGAGAAATCCGAGGATTTAACGCTGTGGAACTCATCACGGATGGCAGCGAGAGTGCGGCTTATTGCCGGTACGGAATCGGTCTTTGCAAGGACAACATATTCATCGCCGCCGTATCTTGATATAAGATCCGTCCCCCTGAAATGGGATTTCAGTATTTCGGAGAAGGTTTTGAGTATCTTATCTCCTGAGTCGTGTCCGAACAGATCGTTTACCTGCTTGAAATAATCTATATCAAAGAATATAAAGACGGATGGCTCACCACTGTTTACCTGCTGCTGTGCTGCATGGTCGAATGCCCTGCGGTTGAGCAGCCCCGTAAGAGGGTCATGAATGGACAGCTGTTCGAGCTTCCGGTTTTCTTTCCTGTTTCTTGCATACATATTTATTATGAGAAGTATGACCACAGTCAGCAGGAGAGCAAGGAAGATGAGCACATAGTTCCTGAAGGTATTCATTGTTGCCGACAGGGCATTTCCCGGAATACGGACAACAACGTACCATCCCGGCATATTGTCTATGGCAGCGCAGAACTGCGAATAGTTGATCTTGCCTATTTTGTAGGTAAGAGATGCACTCTTAATGCCCTTGACCATGCTTTTGTGCCACTCGTCATAGGCTTCCTTGTACTCCTCATTTATATCCTGCATGGAAAGATATGCGTTTGTCCAGCTTCCGATGGCATACCGGGCCGTTCCCACACACTGTATCATGTTTGCCGATTCGGCATCCATAAGCCATATCTCGATCTCGTCTGTCAGAGATTCGGTATTTACTATTTCCTGCAGATCACTCAGTCTGTATGTTATGAACATTGTCCCTTTTCGACCGCCTGCATATCTGAAAGAAGTGAACAGCGTGATTACCGGCTGTCCTATCGTTGTGGAGCGGTAGGGCGCCGATATGGTTATGTCCTGATCATATGTTGCTGCGGATAACAGGTTCCATTTGCGGAATTCGTAACGTTCCGTCGTCGTTGCATACAATAACCCCTCCTCATCTATAAAGCCTATACCGACATAGTCACTTCTCTTGTCAGTTGAAAGCTTTCTGTAGATATCGCCAAGATCCTTAAAATCCTGAGCGGAAAGCACCTCGGAAATGTCCTTTGCGGAATCGGTCATGAAACGAAGGGAATTGTTCATTTTTTCCGTTAAAAGAGTACAGATCTCACTGGACAGATGCTCATCATGCTGTGAGATAAGCCTGTTAAAGGAGATAATAAGATATGCAATGGAAGCCATAAATATTATCATACACAGAATGATGGTCATATAGAAGGACCTGTTATTCTCCATTGAATTCGGTTTTTTTTCTTTCTCTTTTTTCTTTCCCATCGAAATGTTATCAGTTATGTTCTATTACAGAAACAACCTCCGGATTGCCAAGTGTACGTCTGTTTACCGTTACCACACCGGTATCCACGAATTTTGTATTTATTTTTCCGCCTTCAAGCAGCTTCATGGCTGTCTGTACTCCCTTAAAGCTCATATCATACTGACGCTGAAGCATTGTGGATGCGTGATAATCCTCCGAGTTGATGATGCTTTTTATTTCATCGGAATAATCAAAGCCCACCACTGCAATATCTGTGCGGCCGTTATCCGAAACAAACCTTGCGATTTCTTTTGAAGGACCGTTATTGGTGCCGTACAGTCCGTGAAGAGCAGGATAATCTTCCAGGGATTTCGTGATCATGCCTGAAGCTGTGCTGATATCGCCGTTGCAGTTCATTATGTCTGAGATTATATGCCATTTGTCGGGCGAATTCTTTGTCCAGTACTGGTAGAAACCCGCCAGACGTTCGTTGATGGTAAGTGATGTCGCCTGTCCGACAACAATACCCACATAGGCCTCTTCATCCTGTGATATTCCCATAAGCTCAAGCTCGGAAAGCATTTCCCGGGCTGCCATCTGCCCTGCCAGAAGATTATCCGTCATATAACAGACGTCAAACTGTTCTGTGTTGGCTGCTGTATCTATAAAGACCATGGGAAGCCCCTGTTCATATATCTCCTCTATCTTGGGTGAAAGCTTTACCGAGTCGTCCGGAGAAAGTATGATGGCATCGGCTCCGCGTTCCATACACTGCTCAAGGATGACAAGCTGGCCTTCCCAATCGGTTTCATTGGATGTACCCGACATATACAGATTACAGTCAAGACCGGCAGCGGCATCCCTTGCACCGTCTATTATAACCTGCCAGTAGCTTGAATCGATAAGCTTTAGTATAAGGTATATATCGGGGCGTCCGTCTTTTATTTCCGACAGGGCTTCGAATTCAAAAGAAGAGGGAGCAGCCTGTTCGCTGTCAGATCCGGATCCGGAGCAGCCGGAGAGGATACAGGCGAGTGTACTGCAGACTATCAATATGTATATAAAACTCTTTTTGAACAGGTTCATTTATTGTCCTTATGGTTTTGGGGTTATTAACTATTCAGGACAGATAATGTCATAAGGAATCCACCGCAAGCGGTACCCCTTATGACGAATGTTCAAAAAGCTTCGCTTTTTTCACTGTATTGGATTCATCCAATAGCTTCATTAATAAAAAAACTGTCGAACAAGCCAGCTTGACGACAGCTTTTTATTAATGAAGCTGCTGTCCTGAATAGTTAAAACATATCACAATTAGTTGAGTTTGTAAATAAATGTGGGGTTGGGAATGGGTTCTGTTGTGAAAATACACTAAAAATTAAAATTTCATTCTGTCTAATTTTACATCTTTACACTTGCATACTAGCATGTTAAACTATACCCATAATCTAACATGTCAGACGAAAGGCAACCGGAGTTCTGATAACAGAGACAGAGGATTTGTGAAAAGAACGGTATGCCGACGGTCGGCAACAAACAATATATTTCTTAAGGAGGAAATACTTATGAAGAGAAGATTATTATCAGTTGTTTTGGCTGCAACGATGGTAGCATCGCTTCTTGCAGGATGTGGTCTGCAGAGCGCAGCACCCGCACCGGCAGAAGCTCCCGCAGCTGCTGAACCCGCAGCAGAGGAGAAGGCAGAGGAGCCTGCAGCCGAAGAGAAGGCAGAGGAGCCCGCTGAGGAAGCAAAAGAGGAGCCCGCAGAGGAGACATCCGATGCTGCAGCAGCAGGAGATCCCAAGGTTACCTTCGTTATGGCAGAGGTTAACCCTCTTGATACCATCGTTGGTATGACCGATTCAAAGTTCAAGGAAGAGGTTGAGAAGCTTTCGGGCGGTTCTATCGAGATCGACCTTCAGGCAGGCGGTGTTCTCGGATCTGAGAACGATATCCTTGACGGTATGCTTGCAGACAACGGTATCTGTGATATCTCACGTATCTCTGCATTCTCACTTACAAGCTACGGCGGAACGAAGTCACTGCTTCTTTCACTTCCTTATACATTCGTAAGCAGAGACCATTTCTGGAACTTCGCTCAGAGTGATCTTGCAAAGGAATTTCTTGAGGAGCCTCAGAAGAACGGCGCCGGAGTTCGCGGCCTGTTCTATGGCGAGGAGGGTTTCCGCCATTTCTTCTCGGTTAATGAGGTTAAGGAAATTAAAGATCTTGCAGGTATGAAGATCCGTGTTTCCAATGACCCTGTTATGAACGGTCTTGTGGAAGGCCTTGGAGCTTCACCTACAGTTGTTGCTTTCGGAGAGCTTTATTCGGCACTTCAGACAGGAGTTGTAGATGCAGCAGAGCAGCCCATTGCCAACTATAAGTCAAATGCATTCCCTGAGGTTGCAAACAACATCATTCTTGACGGACATACACTTGGCGCTATCGAGGTTATCATCACTGATTCCGCATGGGACAAGATGACACCGGCTCAGCAGGAAGCAATGATGGAAGCAGGCAAGCTTGCAGGTGAGTACTGCAAGGAGATCTCAGCCGATAAGGAAGCAGAAGTTCTTCAGCAGCTTAAGGATGAAGGATGTAACGTAGTTGAAGTTACAGATATCAAGCCCTGGCAGGATGCAGTTGCAAAGGTTATAGACGAGCAGGTCAACACAGACGAGCTTAAGGGACTGTATCAGCAGATACTTGATATGCAGTAAGATAAATTATACTGAACTTATCACAGGTATATAAGCGGTGATTGTGGGCACAGCATCAGCAGGTGCTGTGCCCTTACTATAAATAAAAGAAGGAGAAGGTAGTCTTATGTTTGAGAAACTGGACAGGATCAAGCCCGTATATGATGCGATATACAAAGTGGTTCTTGTCATATGTAAGCTGTTGCTTATTGCTGACATACTGATAACCACAATGGCAGTTATGGGGCGTTATATAAGCTTTATTCCCGATCCCTCATGGACTGAGGAAGTGGTACTTACGCTTATGTCATATATGGCCGTTTTGTCAGCGGCGCTTGCAATAAGAAGAGGAGCCCATATAAGGATGACGGCATTCGACCGGTATCTTCCGGACGGTGTACTTAAGGCACTCGATATTCTTGCAGATCTGATGGTATTCGCTTTTGCGATCATCATGCTTGTAGTCGGAATACAGTACGCATCAACGATAGGTTCGAAAGGTACTTATGTTTCAATGCCGAGCGTATCCAGAATATGGATGTATCTGCCGGTTCCGGTTGCGGGAGCAGCAATGATAATATTTGAGCTCGAGACATTTTACGCTCATATCAAGTCGATCGTACTTAAGAGTGATTATATGTCGGGAGCGATCGAGGATAAGGATGAGGTGACTGAAGCGCTTAAGAAAGCGGCAGAAGAAGAGGCTGCAATGAAGGGAAAGGAGAGTGATAAGAAATGAGTGCACAGACTTTGGCAATAGTTGTTTTGCTGGGAAGCTTCCTGCTCATGGTTTTGCTCCGCTTCCCGATCGCATATGCGGTAGGTATTTCGTCTGTATTGTGTCTTATGGTTCAGGGACAGAGCCTTGCAACAATATGTCAGTATATGGTTAAGGGAATCAGTTCATTTTCGCTGATGGCTGTTCCGTTCTTTATAACAATGGGTGTCCTTATGGGAACCGGAGGAATATCGGATAAGCTCATTGCACTGGCTGATTCGATAGTCGGATGGATGACCGGGGGAATGGCAATGGTTAACATTGTTGCATCATATTTCTTCGGAGGCATCTCCGGTTCGGCTGCAGCCGATACAGCATCTATCGGTTCAATAATGATCCCCATGATGGTGGATCAGGGCTATGATGATGATTTCTCAACAGCGGTTACGATAACTTCATCATGTGAGGGACTTCTGGTTCCGCCCAGCCACAATATGGTAATCTACGCAATGAGTGCAGGAGGAGTTTCGGTAGGAGCTCTGTTCCTTGCGGGATATCTTCCCGGAGCCCTGCTGGCAGCATCCCTTATGGTAGGTTCGTATATAATTTCCAAGAAACGTCATTATCCAAAGGGAGACAAGTTCTCAATCAAACGTCTCGGAAAACAGTTCGTTACTTCGTTCTGGGCACTGGCAGCAGTACTTATTGTTGTCGTAGGCGTTGTAGGCGGTGTGTTTACAGCTACAGAGTCAGCGGCGGTAGCGGTTATATACAGTCTTATTGTTTCGGTATTTATCTATAAGGGACTTAACTGGAAGGGTGTATGGCAGGCATTGGATAAATGTATCGATACGCTTTCGATAGTGCTTATTCTTATTTCAACATCGGCAATATTCGGTTTCTGTCTTACCAGGCTTCACGTACCGGATATGGCGTCCAAGGCAATCCTCGGTGTATCGAGCAACCCTTATGTTATCGCGCTGCTTATTGATCTTATACTCCTTATACTCGGATGTATCATGGATATGGCGCCGATCATTCTTATAGCAACACCCATACTGCTCCCTATAGCAACATCAATAGGAATCACACCTGTACAGTTCGGTATAATCATGGTGCTTAACTGTGGTATCGGTCTTCTGACACCTCCTGTAGGTGCAGTGCTTTTCATAGGTTCGGCTGTCGGTCACTGTAAGATGGAGAGAGTTGTCAAGGCAACACTTCCGTTCTATGTCTGCATGATCATCACACTGCTTTTGGTAACCTTTATTCCGGGTATCGCGATGTTCCTGCCTGAACTGCTGAGCAAATAAGCTGAAGGATATGGAACTTCGATGATCATAAAAAATTATTGTTGGAAACAAACCGGAGACGGAAATGAATTTTAATTACAAATACCGCGTGAAAACTTCAGATCTGTGGCAGGCTTCAATGTATTATGCATACTCATCCTTTATGGGTGTGGTAAATCTGGTCTGCATCGTTTCGGC
>JAILNV010000208.1 GCA_024691125.1 Lachnospiraceae bacterium
GAATGAGGAAATAAGAAATGTTGCGGTAGTTGTTACCAGGTACTTCGGCGGTGTCCTTTTAGGTACGGGAGGACTGGTAAGGGCATATCAGGCTGCGGTCAAGGCAGGACTTGAAGCAAGCAGCATCATAGAGAAGCAGGAAGGGATAAAGGGCATCCTTTGTGTTGATTATACGACCGTAGGCAAGCTGCAGTATGTATTTGAGAAGAACGGATATACGGTGCTTGAATCGAAATATGAGGAGAGCGTGACTTTTATACTTCTGATACCAAAGGAAGAGTGGGATGCCGCTGTGAAGACGATAACCGAAGCAACGATGGGCAGGGTAGAGCTTAAAAAAGAGGAGGAGTGCATATACGGCACAGTGGCCGGCAGGGCAGTGGTTTTCTGATATCTATTGGTAAATGAAATATATAATTTCGTTTACTATAAGTCATACAGAAAGGGTGACCTGCTGATTTATTGTAAGTTATGGTTGTAAAACAAGAAGTATTCCTGTAAAATACATGAGGATTTCTCACTGTTCATAACACGAAATTGCGAATGGTGGGTGGGATTGTGGGAGTGCGAAGCACGGTACAATCTTTTAATCATAAAAAAGTATAGTTTTGACCCCTAAATCATATTATAAAAAGAATAAGAAAAGACTTGCATTTTATCTTTTTATAATTATAATGAATCATGCGCACGCAATGTAGCGCCAAGCAGTTCGGGTCCGATATCCTGCTTGTAAAACCTAAAACCAAAGGAGAACAAAAATGAATACTTTAAAGAAAGAGATGGAGGATTACAGGATCCTCCTTAGAAGTGTACCTTCAATGGTCATTTCTGTTTTTATCCTGTCTGTTGTCTGTATGAATCTTATGGCAAGCAGAGAGCTGTACCGGTCGGATTACTTCTGTATAAACAGCGGTCTTGCATTGTCATGGATATCATTTCTGTGTATGGACTGCATATGCAAGCGCTTCGGCGCCAAAGCATCCGTCAAGATTTCCCTGGTGGCAATAATCGTAAATGTCATAAGCGTCATCATATTCAAGCTTCTTGTTATGACTCCCGGACATTGGGCAGCTTATTATTCCGCGCAGGATCCTTCAGTGGGAGAATATATCAATGCCGGTATTGATGCAACCTTCGGAAGTGCCTGGTATGTGGTCATGGGTTCGGCGATCGCCATGCTGTTATCCTCAATAGTCAATTCCACGCTTAATCAGCTTATAGGAAAGCTGGCCGACCATGGCGGATATAAGGGCTTCGCATCACGCTCCCTTGTTTCCACCTGTGTGGCACAGTGGGTTGATAATTTCGTATTTTCGGCAATGGTATCTCATGTATTCTTCGGATGGAACTGGACTCAGGTCATCATCTGTTCAACGACTTCCATGATAATAGAGCTTGTTCTTGAAGCAGTGTTCTCACCTGTGGGCTACAGGGTGTCCGATTCATGGACCAGGAATTCAGTAGGGCAGATGTATCTGGAACACATTAATGCAAATGCATAATTCTTCGGAAATCAGCAGATATCGACAGGCAAAACGTCCTGATTTCTACTTCGATTTGCGTTGACCGAAATAGTCAGATTTGGGTTTGGATAGAGATATATAGAATGGAACTGTATAAACTGTCAGGCGCAGAGCTTGGAAGAGAAGTGAATAGCGGAAATGTTTCCCCGACCGAGGTTATCCGGTGTTTTGCGGATCGCATAGAGGACAGAAACGAAAGCCTTAATGCCTTTACTTATACTAAGATAGAGGAAGCCCTTGACGAAGCAAAGAAGCTTGAAAAGAGGCTTGCTTCAGGTGAGAAGGCCGGGCCTCTTGCCGGAGTTCCGGTAGGACTTAAGGATTTCCTCCCTACGAAAAAGGGATGGACCAACTCACATGGCGGAGTACGCTCTCTGATACGTACCGATACTGAGGATTCGGTCTTCTATACAGCGGCACGGGAAGCGGGAGCGATTGCGGTAGGTAAGACTAATTCCCCTGCCTTTGCATTCAGAGGTACGTGTGATAACAAACTGTACGGTCCTACCTCCACGCCCTTCGACATAAGATATAATTCAGGCGGGTCGTCCGGAGGAAGCGCTGCGGCAGTAGCAGACGGAATGATTCCGATAGGGCAGGGCTCCGATGGCGGCGGGTCTATCCGTATACCCTCTGCATGGTGCGGCTGTTTTGGCTTCAAAGCATCTGTCGGAACCATACCGGCGGTCAACAGGCCCGATGGCTGGATGGCTACCCATCCGTACTGCTTTGACGGAGCCATTACAAGGACGGTGGAAGACAGTGCTCTCATGCTTGAATATATGGCACGGTATAATCCTCGTGATCCGTTAAGCCTTGACCACGGCTTTAGGCGCTTTACGGAGCTTATGAAGCGTCCGCTCGACGGAATGAAGATCGCATTTACGCCTGATTTCGGTATATTTGCCGTTGATAATGAGATAGCGCAGAAGGTACGCAGAGCTGCGATACGTTTCAGGGAAGCAGGAGCCGTGGTTGATGAGGATATAAGCTTTAACTTCAAGAGCTCGCAGAACGAAATGGCGGAGCTCTGGTGCAGAAGTATCAGCATTGATACTGCAATAGATATGGAACTGTGGAAGCAGGAGGGCTTTGATCTTGTGAGTGATCACAGAGACGAGCTTCCCGAGGAATTCATCTACTGGAATGATATTGCGTTAAAGTCTACCATCCTTGATTACAGGCGCTTTAATGAGATACGAACGGAAATGCTTGATGCCCAACAGGATGTATTTGACAGATATGATCTGATAATATCTCCGGTAACGGTCTGTGCTCCGGTACTTAATGCCAAAGACGGAAACACGAAGGGTCCGAAGGAGGTCAACGGATATAAGACGGAGCAGCTTATCGGCTTCTGTGAGACTTTTATGGAGAATTTCACCGGGAATCCGGCAGCCTCGGTACCGGCAGGACTTACCGAAGCAGGACTTCCCGTGGGAATGCAGATAATTGGCAGGAAATTCCGTGATGAGGATGTGCTTGCGGCTGCATATGCCTTCGAACAGATCATGCCCTGGTCATATGAAATCCCGTGGGGAAGAGATCTTAAGGATTTGCTACAAGATAATTCTACATTATGACTTGTCCTTCTGCTTATCTACTTCATCATAAATCCTTAACGTAGCCCGCTACGCCTGCGGTTTTATTCTTTGCAGCTAAACAGAATCCCTGCGTCAAATCTGAAAATTTATTTATGAACAGCTTCGAACCGGGATTCGCTGGCAGATACACCCTTATGACAAACAAATGGAGGATATAGTTATGCTTGTAAATATGAATGATGTGCTCCTTCCGGCTAAAGAGAACGGATACGGAGTAGGATTTTTCAATGCGGTAAATGTCGAGATGGCGCGTGCCATAATAGAGACGGCGGAGGAGCTTAACAGTCCGGTTATGGTCGGAACTGCGGAGATTCTGCTGCCTGCAATGGAGCTTGAGAGAGTCGCAGAATATCTTATTCCGATGGCGCGTAAAGCTTCTGTTCCGGTGTGCGTACACTATGATCACGGTCTGACCTTTGACAGATGCATGGAGGCGATCAAGCTGGGATTTACCTCTGTTATGTATGACTGTTCAACACTTCCGTATGAGGAGAATACTGAGAAGGTAGCCGAAATGGTTAAGATATGCCATGCAATGGGAGTTACCGTAGAGGGTGAGCTGGGGCATGTAGGTGATAACGAGGGTGCCGGCAAGCTGAGCAAACCAAGCGATTATTATACGGATCCCGCTCAGGCTGAGGATTTCGTGAAACGAACCGGTATCGATTCTCTTGCGGTTGCGGTGGGAAATGCACACGGGGATTACAAGTTCCCGCCGAAGCTTGATTTTGACAGGATAAAGATCATCTCCGATAAGACAGGGCTTCCGCTCGTGCTTCACGGAGGCAGTGGTCTTGCGGATGAAGATTTCAGAGAAGCTGTAAGGCAGGGGGTCTGCAAGATAAATATCTTTACCGATATCGACAAAGCAGGCAAGGCAGGCATCGAGAAGGGTATCGCCGCAGGCGAAAAAACAATGCTCGGACTTATTCCTTATGAGATTGAGGCGATCAAGGAAGTGGTCAGGGAGAAAATAAAGCTCTTCCGGGGTTAAATCCGGGGCAGAGCATATCAGAAAGTCATACATAAATATCTGTCTTACAGGTCAGCCTTAAGACAGATATTTTAATTTATATGCTGTCATGAAAGTATCTATATGTTATAATAAATTAGTCACATATAATCAGTCCCGTAACGCGGGACACATTTCTGAGTATTACGGAGGTTCTATGCTGGACAGATCATTTTATGAGAAGGCGGATGAGATAATATCCGTACACGGAAAGGGCAAGGAATCCTTAATACCGATAATGCAGGACATCCAGTCGGTCTATCGGTACATCCCACCACAGCTTCTTAGCTACGTTGCACAGAAGATAGGAATAACAGAAGCTAAAGCATATTCCGTTGCCACGTTCTATGAGAATTTTTCCTTTGACAAGAAGGGTAAATACGTGATCAAGGTATGCGACGGTACTGCCTGTCACGTAAGGAAGGGTACTCTTATATTGGAACAGCTGTATAAGGAGCTGGGATTATCGGATGATAAGCATACAACCGACGATATGCTCTTTACCGTTGAGACTGTATCCTGTCTGGGAGCATGCGGTCTGGCTCCCGTAATGACAGTCAATGACGAGGTTCATCCCGCCATGACTCCCGATAAAGTAACCGAAACGATAAAAAAGATAAAGGAGGCGGAAAATGAATAAGCTTAAGTCCCGTGAAGATCTGTCGGCGCTGCGCGCCAAGGCAGAAAAGCGTATAGCGAATATCAAATGCCGCATCCTTATATGTGCGGGAACCGGCTGTCTTGCAGGCGGTTCACTGAAGATATACGAGAAGATGTGTGAGCTGTGCGGAAAGGATACCGATGCAGAGATAGTATTCGGTCCGGAAGCCGCACATTCGGACAGTGATATAGACATTCAGAAGAGCGGCTGCCACGGCTTCTGCGAAATGGGTCCCCTTGTCAGGATCGAGCCGTATAATTACCTGTATATAAAGGTAAAGGCAGAGGACTGCGAGGAAATATACAATACCACGATTAAGGAAGGCAAGCCCGTGGAGCGTCTTCTTTACAAGATGGACGGAGTTACCTATCCGGCTCAGGAGGATATTCCCTTCTACGCAGGCCAGATGCGTCTGGTTCTTAAGAACTGCGGTCATATAGGAGCTGAACATATAGAAGAATCACTTGCCTTCGATGGGTATAAGGCACTGGAGAAGGCACTGTTTTCAATGACACCCGAAGAGGTGGTTAATGTCATATATGATTCCAACCTGCGGGGCCGTGGAGGCGGTGGATTCCAGACAGGATACAAATGGAGGCAGGTGGCAAGACAGGCCGAGAAGACAAGATATGTCGTATGCAACGGTGATGAGGGCGATCCGGGTGCATTCATGGACAGGTCTGTCATGGAGGGTGACCCTCACAAGATGATAGAAGGTATGCTTATTGCGGCGTATGCGGTAGGTGCATCCGAAGGCTATATCTATGTACGTGCCGAATATCCTCTTGCCGTATCAAGACTGAAGACAGCGATAGCCCAGGCAGAAGAGGCAGGGCTTATCGGTGACGATATATTGGGTTCCGGCTTCTCGTTCAGGCTTCATATAAACAAAGGCGCGGGTGCCTTCGTATGCGGTGAGGGAAGCGCTCTTACGGCATCCATAGAAGGCGAGAGAGGAATGCCCAGGACCAAGCCGCCGCGTACCGTTGAACAGGGACTTTTTGGCAAGCCGACTGTTCTTAATAACGTAGAGACCTATGCCAACGTTCCGCTCATTATACTTAACGGCTCCGACTGGTATCATACGATAGGAACTGAGAAGAGCCCCGGAACCAAGGCATTCGCGGTAACCGGAAGCATTAACAATACAGGCCTTATAGAGGTACCGATGGGAACCTCATTAAGGGAAATAATATACGATATAGGCGGAGGAATTAAGGGCGGCAAGGAATTCAAGGCCGTTCAGATAGGAGGTCCTTCGGGTGGATGTCTTATCTCGACAGACCTTGACGATCCTCTTGATTTTGATTCACTTTCAGCCAAAGGCGCCATGATAGGCTCCGGAGGTCTGGTTATCATGGATGAAGATACCTGCATGGTTGAGGTCGCAAGGTTCTTCATGAACTTCACCCAGAACGAAAGCTGCGGCAAGTGCGTACCCTGCAGGGAAGGCACGATGCGTATGCTTGAGATACTCGAAGACATAGTAAACGGACGCGGTACCATGGAACAGCTCGACCTTCTGGAGGAGCTGGGGAATGCGATCAAGGACACGGCTCTGTGCGGTCTGGGTAAATCCGCGGCTCTGCCGGTGCTGTCTACGCTTAGGGTATTCCGCGATGAGTATGAAGAGCATGTACGCGATAAGAAATGCCGTACCGGAACCTGCAAGGCACTTTCAAGCTATGTGATCTCGCCTGAGCTCTGCAAGGGCTGCAGCAAGTGCGCAAGGAACTGTCCGGTAGGAGCCATATCGGGTCAGATCAAATCACCTTATACGATAGATCAGAGCAAATGTATCAAGTGCGGCGCCTGTGCCGACAACTGCCCGTTCAAGGCGATCTCGATCGCGTGAAAACAATCGCATGAATACGATCATATGAACAACGTAATTAAGGGTGGTTGAGGGATATGATGCAAGCGGTATCTTTATAATTTATTAATCTTGGAGGATCTTAAATGGATTATATGACAATAGACGGCATCAAGGTGCCTATAGAAGGTGAAAAGAATATTCTGTCTCTTATAAGAAAAGCCGGAATAGATATACCGACCTTCTGCTATCATTCGGATCTGTCCATTTACGGCGCATGCAGAATGTGCATGGTTGAGGATGAAAGAGGCAAGATGTTTGCATCCTGCTCGGAGCAGCCCAGGCCGGGAATGGTCATTCACACAAACACAAAGAAGCTTCAGCAGTACAGAAAGCTTATAATAGAGCTTCTTCTGTCTTCACACTGCAGGGACTGTACCACATGTACCAAGAACGGAATGTGTGAGCTCCAGAGCCTTGCCTACAGGGTAGGAGTACACGCTGTACGATTCCTTAACAAAAAGGAGGAGCTGCCGATAGACATGAGCTCCGAGTGTATCGTAAGGGATCCCAACAAATGTATACTGTGCGGTGACTGTGTAAGAACCTGCGCGGAGAATCAGGCTGTCGGGGCTATTGATTTTGCCCACAGGGGTTCCAAAATGCAGATAACACCTGCCTTCGGCAAGCAGATCGCCGAAACCGACTGCGTGGGCTGCGGACAGTGCGCGGTAGTCTGCCCAACAGCTGCAATATCGATAAGGACCAACGTTACAGAGGTCTGGAACGCGATCGAGGATCCGAATGTAAGGGTGGTTGCCCAGATAGCTCCAGCCGTAAGGATCGCCGTCGGTGACAGGTTCAACCTGCCAAAAGGCGAGAACGCAATGGGTAAGCTGGTCAAGGCGCTTCGTATAATGGGCTTTGACGAGGTATATGATACCAATTTCGGAGCAGACCTTACGGTTATTGAAGAATCAAGGGAATTCGCCCAGAGGCTAGAGTCGGGAGAGAAGCTTCCGCTGTTTACCTCATGCTGTCCGGGATGGGTTAAGTTCTGCGAGACCAAATATCCCGAATTCAAGGACAATATCAGTACCTGCCGGTCGCCTATGGGAATGTTCTCACCCGTTATCCGGGAGTATTTTGCAAAGAAGGATAAGGAAGAAGGAAAGACCACATATATTGTGGCTATCATGCCATGTACCGCAAAGAAGGCAGAGATCCACCGTCCTGATAACTTCACCAACGGACGTCAGGATACGGATATAGTTATCACCACCCAGGAGATCATACGTATGATCAAACAGGTTGGTATCAAATTCGATGCACTGCACAGCGAAGCCTGTGACATGCCGTTTTCAATGGCTTCAGGCGGAGCTTCTATCTTTGGTATCACCGGAGGAGTTACGGAAGCGGTTCTCCGCCATCTGGCTCCGGATAAGGATCATACGACTCTTGAAAACATCAAATATTCGGGAGTCCGCGGCAAAGAGGGTATGAAGGAAGCAACGGTTAAGCTGGGAGATAAGGAAGTAAAGATTGCCGTAGTTCATGGTCTCAAGAATGCTGCTAATCTTCTTGACAGCATTAAGGCAGGTACCGCTCATTATGATTTCGTCGAAGTTATGGCGTGCAGGAGAGGATGTATACTCGGCGGCGGCCAGCCTGTCCCGATGGGACCTACCACAAGGACTGCACGAATGAACGGTATATATGAAGTGGATCAACTGTCAAGCATACGATATACAGACGAGAATCCTCTTATAGATCGCATCTGGGATGACGTGATAAAGGGACATGAGCACGAGCTTCTGCACAGAGCGGGAGTGTAAGAACATGTGAAAGGCAGCAATAGGCAAAGAAACTCGTGAGGAGTGTCGAGACTGTATGCTCGATAGAAAAAGTAATGAAAAAAACACGAAACAGCCTTTTGTTGAAGCAGATGGTGAAGAAGAGTTACTTGATACGATATGTCATGCGGAACGCATGATTTCTGAATGCATTTCCTTGTTTGCATTCAGAAAGTCATACTTTGACGACAACAGCTTTGAGCAGTATGCGGAGTTAGATGATGACATGGTACTGTTCAGCCTCGGAACCTATTCCTTCGCTAATGAGGGCGATTTTAATTATGATCCGGATGAAAAGAACTTCGGAGATATCATCGAGAGGACTCATAAGCTGACAGCCGATAAGGATCTTGCCGAATATTCGTCATCTCATACCTACCCTCTCGGATCATTAGGATTTACAAAGATATATCCGGCCAACGAGTAAAGGGGACTTTAAGGCTTTGCCGGATTATAGGAAGGACTATGGCATTCCGGTCTGGGTATCGAGGCCAGAAGATATTTGGTATATTCATGTTCCGGTGCAGCATACAGTCTGTCAGCCGGCGCAAGCTCACATATACTTCCG
The DNA here is from genome assembly GCA_024691125.1 of Lachnospiraceae bacterium. Taxonomy (GTDB): domain Bacteria; phylum Bacillota; class Clostridia; order Lachnospirales; family Lachnospiraceae; genus UBA2868. The sequence goes on from JAILNV010000208.1 coordinate 9,035, forward strand.
TCCTTCATCACACAGACTCTGTCGGCGATGAAGCTTACAACGGAAAGATCATGGCTTATAAACAGACACGTCAGACCAAGCTGCTTCTTAAGCTTCTTAAGCAGGTTCAGGATCTGAGCCTGAACACAGACATCAAGGGCGGAAACTGATTCATCGCATATAAGAAGAGCGGGTTTAAGCGCAATTGCTCTTGCGATTCCTATGCGTTGTTTCTGTCCTCCGGAGAACTGATGAGGATAACGATCAAGGCTTTCCTCATTCAGCTCTACCATATCAAGGAGTTCAAGTATTCTTTCCTCTGTTTTCTGAGGTGTGAGGAACCAGGGGACGGTTCTGTGGTTCCCGGAATGAAAGAAACCATTGAACCATCCCCGGCTTGGGGTGGATGTGGGTACCACAGAACCGTCCCCTGGTCCCCAGCTCAGAAGAAAGGAGATACTCATGGGTAAAAAAAGAGACGACCTCGAATGGGAAGAGGTCAAATGCGAACACATAGTTAAGGATGAGTGGATAGATATACGAAGGCAGGCCTTCAGGTTCCCTGACGGAACGGTATTTGAACCCTTCTACAGCTACAGCAGGAGAAATTATGTTGTCATAGTGGCTTCGGATACGGATGGCAATTATCTGTGTGTCCGCCAGTACAGACAGGGAATACGAAAAGTCACCACCGAATTCCCTGCAGGCGGAATGGAGAGGACTGACGGTAAGGAATACGGAGCGGGAGAGGATAACGTTAATTCCGAGGATGCGCTTATAGCCGCGAAGCGTGAACTTCTCGAAGAAACAGGATATGAATCCGATGAATGGACCTTCCTGCTGTCAATTCCGTCAAATGCAACTATAGCCGACAATTACGCCTATGTTTTCAAGGCAGAAAACTGTCGTAAGGTTGCGAGCCAGAAGCTTGACGATACCGAATTCCTGAATGTTGAGCTCCACACCGGAAAAGAGCTTGAAGAGATGATATATTCGGGTGATTTCCAGCAGAGTGTACACGTAATGGCATGGCTGCTTGCAAACAGGGCTAAAAAAGATGATAATTAATACAGGCCAAAGAACAGATATACCGGCATTCTATGCCGAATGGTTCGCAAACAGGATAAAAGAGGGATATGTCTGTGTAAGGAATCCATATAATCCGAGTCAGGTAAGCAGATACAAGCTTGATCCGTCCGTTGTTGACGTGATAGGCTTCTGCACCAAGAATCCGGCTCCGATGTTTCCCTATATGGATCTTATAAAGGACTTCGGGCAGTACTGGTTCGTAACACTGACTCCATACGGGCGTGATATAGAGCCTAATGTTCCGGACAAGCACAGGCTTATAGAGGATTTCAAAACACTGTCACGTATTGTGGGAAAAGATTCCATCGGTTGGAGATATGATCCTATCCTTTTATCTGAGAGATATACAAAGGAATACCATCTCCATGCGTTCAGACAGATAGCGGAAGGCTTAAGCGGATATACGGAAACGGTAGTTATCAGCTTTATAGATCTCTATCCCAAGGTAGGTAAGAATTTCCCTGAAGCAAGGGAAGTGAATAAAGAAGACAGATTATATCTTGGAAAAGAGATAATAAAGATCGCCTCAGAATGCGGCATGATCGTAAAACCCTGTGCCGAAGGTAATGAACTGGCCGAATATGGAGCCGACTGCAGCGGGTGTATGAAGATAAGTGATTACGAAAAAGCGATCGGCCAAAGACTCATTGCGCCCAAAAAGAAAGGTGCCAGAGCCGAATGTGCCTGTTATCTGTCCTGTGATATTGGCGCCTACAATACCTGTATGCATCTGTGCAGATACTGCTATGCAAATGCCGAACCGGCAGTGATCTATGCGCATAATAAACTTCACGATCCGACATCCCCCTTTCTTATCGGCAATTCAATGGAAAATGACATTGTACATGATGTACCGCAGAAATCATGGATTGACTACCAGGAGAGACTGTGGATGTGAGTCATATTCCGCGGCTGCAAGTTCAAGGATCGTATCGTATTTATTTTTAAAGAATTGAATCCTTTCGTTTGACAGACTGGCTTTATGTTTTTTTGAAGCATGGATCATTTCCTGTAACAGGGAATGCATCTGCTTGTGCCATTTTAATTCGGGCTCGTTTTCTATGGCACCGACCAGATATCTTAAGACATGAACCAGGCATTCCTGATGGTCTCTGCCATATGAATAGTAGGTCTTATCATGGTCGTGTATGAGAGTTCCCTTATAGTTTTGAACGGGTGTTTTGGATAAGCCATCATGCCCTTTGTGATCCAAATGCTGATAA
>JAILNV010000214.1 GCA_024691125.1 Lachnospiraceae bacterium
CAGTCAAAGCCCCCAAAATGTAAAGTCTGTATAAACTTTTCAACTGCATCATAGGCTTTCTGCAAATCTTCAGCCACCCCAAGATCAGGTGTCCCAAATACAACATCGACAGCAGCCTTACCTCCAAGATACCTGATCACAACGTTTTCCTGTGATTCCACCGAAATATCATGATCTTCCCCCGGACTTACAAATGTAGCTCCATTGATATCCCCGACCGATCTGAGGATTGACGATACATTTACGCTTCCGGGTTCCAACACCTCAGCTATTACAACATGACCAGCCTCATGCACCGAAGCATATCTGGCACGAGGATCGAATTCATCATTATCAAGCCTTTCAGGAGCATCATATATCACCCTGAGACAGGCTCTGACTATATCCTCCTGTTCTATAGCATCCTTACCCTCATATCCAGCTATGATACCTGCTTCATTTACCACCATTTCCAGTTCTGCACAGCTGTGTCCCTCCATAAATCTCGAAATATCATAGGCATTCACATCAGAAGCTGTATGTTTGTCATGAAGATAATGATCTATTATCTGAGCTGCTATCTGCGGCTTGGGAATCCTTATTTCTATAATCTTATCAAAACGTCCTGCTCTCTTAAGGCTCTCAGGAAGGCAATCAATATCGTTACAAGTTGCAACGCAGAATACTTCATCATCTTTCACCATATCAATGCATGACTGAATGGCTACATATTCCTCGGCATCAGAATTATATATCTTTTCAGCAGCAAACTTATCCATATCGTCAAGCAGAATGACAGATGGCTGATTCTCTTTAGCTGTTTCAAACACTTCCTTGATATGGTTTATGAAATCACCATCAGCCTGATCCTTCCTTATCGTATATCTTCTCCTCCCGGTCATTTCTATGAAACTATCTGCCATAAGCGTCTTCCCAACTCCAGGTACTCCATACAGCAGAATACCTCTCGGGGAAGAAACTCCAAGTTTCCTATATTTTTCAGCACTACCAAGAATATCGCAGAACCGCATGAGTTCTCCCTTGACATCCTCATATCCTATTACACTTTCAAATGCCATCATCACTTCACTCCTTTATGACTGTTCACACTATTTCTTAGGCTTCTTTAAGCTTTCCGAAGCAATCTCAATAATCGCTAGGATCACAAATTTCAAAAGTTCAATCATCCTATCACCCCCTATCAAGCGCACATACGGATTTCTTTACAAACTCCATCATAAAAATACACATGATCGGATAATACCTCCGCTGTATCCAGGACAGTATCATTCACATCCCGGATCATTGCATTGAGCTCTTCAGGGTCTATGTTCTCCTGGTAATCAACAAGGATGGCCTCATGTATACTGCTCGGGATCACATAAAATGACCGCCCTTCATATTCCTCCCCCAGTCGGCTCATGTTAAGCAGCTGAGAAGCTCCGTGGTTACAGGATCTATTTGAAAGAACATACATATTCGGATTACTGATTTCCGGTATTGGAATATCAACGCAATTCAGCTTCATCAGCGTTTCATACATGCTGTGTACTTGGAGGCTATCCTTATCTCTGAGATTTATCATGGCCTGTTCATGAAGCTCATCTTCACTTATGCCATAACCCTCGAACATCCCCTTTGTTATTTTTACACTGGCCCATGTATCCTGAGCACCGCTAGGAATTCTTATCGCATATATTACTGACAGATCAAGGAATTCACGTGATACGAGATCCTTAAGCAATTCCTTATTGGCATCGGAATTTATAAGCAATGGAAACACACTCTCAGACATCTGATCCCAAACCATTATGTTAGAGACCAAATCATGTATTTCTGTATTGGCACCGCTCCTTTCCCTTGTCTCCACTATTCGACCGACAACCTCATCAAAAGTCATCTCTCCATTCGAATATTTCTCGAACAAATCGTTGACGTATATTACAGGATTTACCCTGACATCCTGATCAAAAACTATGTTTAGTCCATCAAGCTTTACCCCGTTTGTTTTGAGTACCTCCTTAAAGAATATTTTGGCATCTCTGTTGTAGAAATCCTCAAGCTCTGCCATCAGAGCCTCCTTAAATTCTGCATATGACATTTTTCTTCTCCTCCTTCATTGGTAGTATTATTAACGTAAAAAGGGAGGCTCCCATATCGGAAACCTCCCTGTGAAGCAGTATTTCTATTATAGTTACGCTGCTATCTCAACTTCTTCATTCTGGACCATGAACATATCCTCGGATATCTCTTTCTTTATTGTCTCGTCCATTGACAAAGCCCTTTGGAAATCGGTCCTAATCGGGGCATATTTTAGAGCCTGCTTTATGACAGTCTTCTTCGCCATCTCCTCGTAGCTCGTTTTCCAGGGACTGTATCCTGATTCAAATGCTTTGCTGTATGTACGGGCATATTGATCCATATCAGCCTTGCTCATAACAGAAAATCCAAACCCTCCGTTCACGGTTCTGAATATCCCATAAAAATATGTAACTTCTCCCCTGTCAGTATATGCAGGTCTGTGTATAAGCTTAGGCTCCAGGCCATACTCATACTCAAACACGTCATTTTCATATACTGCCTGAGCCTGGATGGTCTGCATCTGACCATTCCTGTATGCAAGATCTATAAGCCCCTTATATCCGACCTGGAACTGAACCTCCAACTGGCCCTTGTTCTTATAGGGGATAAGATATGCCTGACCCAAGGGTGTATTGGGTTCCAATCCCAACTGGGCAGCATTCATAAGAGCAGCCATAAAGCTTATGGGGGAACATTGTCTCAGAGCAGGAGTATTATTGAGTGCGCTTAACGCAATCCTAGTGAATCGTTCAGGTGTTATCACAGAGGGAAGTGCCTTCTTAATCTCAGGCATCATTACCTTAACCATATCCTGAATGGACATATTCTTTGTAAGCCTTACGTTTCCTTCCTGCTCCGTATTCTCTATAGTCGCTGCCTGTACAGCCAGCTCTTCTTTTATATCTACTTTTCCCATATTCCTTCCAAACCTCCTTTTTATGCTTAAAATAAAAAAGGCAGAGCAATCTGCTCTGCCTAAAACAAAAATCCATTGTTTATTACGCCGCTATCCTCTTAACCAGAAACCTTCTGCAGCTGCTTTCCTTGGCATATTTATCATACATTTCAGGGTTCTCCGCCTTAAAGAGTTTTGTATCCAGTCTTTTGGAAACAGTATTCAGCCACGATACCCTGTAATCACCTACGGTACCATATCCAGCATCCTGAAGCTCCATCTGTATCTTCTGATCTATGGAAGCCTTCTCCTGTTCAAGCTTATCTATAAGGGCAACAAGTTCATCCCTTCTTTTAAGGGCATTATCATAACCAAGCAGTTGTACCGTTTTATCCTTGTCTGATCTGTAATACAGCTTTGCTATCTGTTCGGAACAGTTCTTTGTCCCATCAGGATCTGGCATAACATGCTTAAGAACATTCTCATTCCAAAAACGCTCCTCCACCGTAATGAGGTTTTGTATGAGTTCCTCATCCCTGTCGATCCTTCTTATTATGAAATCCCTTCCAAATATGAGCGCTGCAATATACCAACATTCATAGCCGCTGACGGCCATGTAATGCTGACATTGCATCTGGTAATGTACCGGTATATCATCATCGTTCCACTTATCGGCAGAATAAGGACTTACTGTCTTACATTCAAGTCCCGCCTTCTGTCCCGCTATAAGCCTGTCAAAATCAGCCAGCATAAAGGGATATCTTTCATTCTGATATATGGCATTGGCTCTCCTGACCTTAAACCCTGTTTCTTCTTCAAAACGAGAAGCCATATACTG
>JAILNV010000216.1 GCA_024691125.1 Lachnospiraceae bacterium
AGAGGACATCGTTTATGAAGTGGCATAGATTTTTCGCATGGGCAGCGGTATTTTGTTTTGTGATGACTATGGTAACGGGATATAAGAGAAAATGATGGATTTATTTCTTTCATTTTTTAAGATAGGGCTTTTTACATTTGGCGGTGGGTACGCCATGATCCCACTCATAGAAAAGGAAGCTGTTGAGAATAAGAAATGGCTCAGTGGGGAAGAGCTACTGGACATAATAGCCATAGCGGAATCAACACCGGGTCCGATAGCAGTTAATGCTGCCACATTTATCGGAAAAAAGATAAAAGGATTTGCGGGAGCCCTGTGCGCAACTGCGGGAGTAGTGCTACCATCCTTCATTATTATTCTCATTGTATCTTTTTTTTGGGAGAAATTTAAGGAATTAAGAGTCGTACGGTATGCGTTCTGGGGAATAAGGGCAGGAGTGCTTGCGCTGATCGCCAAAGCTCTTGTATCCATGTTCATGAAAAGCTCAAAGGATTTACTATCGTATTTCCTGATGGTTGCCTCGGCAATGGCAGTTATTGTATTCGATATAAATGCGATCATTGTCATATTGTGCTGCGCCCTTATCGGACTGGTATATACAATTAGGTAGTGTAAAGCAGATTATGAAAGCTGAGAACCGTCATAAGGAATGGGGAGGTATATATGATCCGGCTGCAATTGTTCCTGACATTTTTTAAGATAGGTCTTTTTACATTTGGCGGCGGATACGCCATGATCCCACTTATCAAATCAGAGGTTCTCACACACGGTTGGGCTGAAGCGGAGGATATTATTAATTATATAGCGATCAGCGAGAGTACACCCGGGCCATTGGCTGTCAACATGGCTACATTTATCGGGCGCACAACGGGAGGAATACCGGGAGCATTATGTGCGACCCTTGGCGTTGTACTTCCCTCATTTTTGATCATATTTATTATTGCAGGAGCATATAACAGGTACAGAAAAAGCAGGATTGTTCAAGGAGTTATGGCAGGACTAAAGCCGGCAGTAGTCGGCATGATTGCCGCGGCGCTTATTTCCCTTGGAATGGAAGTATTCATTTATGATAAACATCCGGGCACATTGTCCTCCATTATAAGTGTGATCATTTTTGCTGTTATGATCATTCTTTCCTTCAGTAAGAAAAGTCCGGTAATGATCATTCTCATATCCGGAGTGGCAGGAATAATTACCGGATATACAATAGGGTTGTGAACTGCGCATGCAGAAAAAATATAAAGGGTATTGACAATACATCCGATTAAGGTTAAAGTACAATTAATTTAATATAATAAACCGATGAAGCGGAAGAAAAAGTATCTTATCGCCGACATGATCAGTCAAGCGAGTCCGGGATGGTGGAAGCCGGATGGTAAGAGGGATACGTGAGAACAGAGCGATCAGACAGGAAGGTTCTCTTATATGGGCCGCTGAGGGCATGGGGAAAGGCTGATACCGAGTATCCGTGACGTCAGGCATACGTTAATTGCCGGGGATATGAAGGTATCCCGCAAGTGCATGGGTCATACCATGAATCAAGGTGGCACCGCGGATAGAGTAGATAATTCGTCCTTGATAAATACAGAGTATTCTGTATTTATCAGGGATTTTTTATTTCCTGCCAGCCATTCAGAACAGGTAATATCATAATAATGCATCGAATACATGAAAGGAAACCGGCCATGAGGATCACACCAACCTACGAGAAGGTAAAAGAACTTGCAAAAACAGGTAAATATGACATCGCTCCCATAAGCACCGAAATACTCTCTGACTTTACTACTCCGATCGAGACGTTAAGGATATTAAAGAACGCATCGGAGCATGTATATCTCCTTGAATCGGCAAGAGCAGATGATAAATGGGGAAGATATACCTTCTTAGGCTTCGAACCCGGGCTGTGCATCACCTGCGCAGACGGTAAGCTCACGGCAGGAGAGGACAGCATCGAAACCGAAGATCCTTCAGCATATATCAGGTCTGTACTTAAGAATTACCGGAGCCCGCGCTCTGAGGAGCTTCCTCCCTTCACCGGCGGTCTTGTGGGATATTTCTCCTATGATTACCTTGGTTACAGTGAGCCTTCGGTACGGAAACACCACACGGAAGACAGACGTGGCTTCAATGACGTAGACCTCATGCTTTTTGATAAGGTGATAGCCTTCGATAATGTCCGTCAGAAGATCATACTCATAGTAAATATGTTTCTTTCAGACGGTGAGAACGGTTATGAGGACGCGGTAAAAGAGCTTAAACGTCTTGAGCAGCTGATCAAAAAAGGCGACAAGCTTATTGAGACCCACGGACGTCTTCTCGGAAAGGTGACTCCCTTATTTGATAAGAAAAGGTTCTGCGATATGGTTGAGAAAGCAAAATCTTACATCCGCGAGGGTGATATCTTCCAGATAGTCCTTTCCAACAGATTAAGCGCACCCTTCGACGGAAGCCTGCTTGATACCTACAGGATGTTAAGAACCGTTAATCCATCGCCCTATATGTTCTATTTCTCCGGAACTGATATAGAGGTGGCAGGTGCTTCTCCCGAGACTCTGGTAAAGCTTAAGGATGGCGTACTTCATACCTTCCCTCTTGCGGGGACCAGACCCCGCGGAAAGAATGCGGAAGAGGACGCACGGTTAGAGGCTGAACTTCTTAAGGACGAAAAGGAGCTTGCCGAACACAATATGTTAGTGGATCTTGGAAGGAACGATCTTGGAAAAATATCGGAATTTGGTACGGTTGAAGTCGAGAAATTAAGAAGCGTTGAATACTTCTCACACGTAATGCACATAGGCTCCACGGTACGCGGACAGATAAGAAGTGATAAGGATGCTCTGGATGCCATAGAAGCCGTGCTTCCGGCCGGTACACTTTCCGGAGCTCCGAAGATAAGAGCCTGTCAGCTTATCGGCGAACTGGAGAAGAACCAAAGAGGCATATACGGAGGAGCGATAGGATATATTGATTTCACCGGAAATATGGACACCTGCATCGCTATCCGTCTTGTATATAAGAAAGGAAACACCGTATATGTAAGAAGCGGAGCAGGCATTGTCGCCGATTCGGATCCCGAGAAGGAATTCGAGGAATGCATGAACAAGGCCAAGGCCTCACTTACAGCACTGAGACTGGCACAGGAAGACGCCACTGATTTATGATACATGCTATTGTAAAGCAGACCCGGCACAAGTGATCCAAAGCCTTATAACATTCGTGACGAAAAATGAATACCGCAAGCGGTACCCCTTAAGCATAAAAGGAGGCAGATAAGAAATGAACCTGTTAATCGACAATTATGACAGCTTTTCCTACAATCTGTACCAGTATCTCGGTGAGCTCAGCCCTGATATCACGGTGATCAGAAATGATGAGAAATCAATAGAAGAGCTTCGTAAGCTTAATCCGGAGCACATCATAATATCACCCGGTCCCGGACGACCCGAGGATGCGGGAAATATAATAGAAGTAATAAAAGAGCTTGGCGGTGAGATTCCGATCCTTGGCGTGTGCCTCGGACATCAGGCCATCTGCGCTGCCTACGGAGCAAATATAACATACGCATCACAGCTCATGCATGGCAAGCAGTCGGTGGCTGAGGTAGATACGGACTGTCCCCTGTTTAAGGGCTGTCAGGCCAAAACACCTGTGGCAAGATACCATTCACTTGCCGCCGATCCTGAGACGATGCCGGATGAGCTTAAGATCACTGCACAAACAAAAGATGGTGAAATAATGGCTGTTATGCATAAAGAATACCCTGTATTCGGGGTTCAGTTCCATCCCGAATCAATAATGACGCCGGAAGGCAGAACAATGATCAAAAACTTTTTGGAGGTGACACTATGATCAAGGAAGCAATCGTAAAAATCGTAAACAAAGAGGATCTGACCTATCAGGAGGCATACACCGTCATGAACGAGATAATGAGCGGTGAGACAACTCCCACACAGAACGCTGCCTTTCTTGCGGCACTGTCAACAAAGAGCGCAAGAGCTGAGACAACAGACGAGATAGCAGGCTGTGCGGCCGCAATGAGAGACCATGCTACGAAAGTAGATACAGGCATGGATGTTCTTGAGATAGTGGGTACCGGCGGTGATAATGCAGGAAGCTTCAATATTTCAACAACAACCGCTATTATTTGTGCGGCAGGCGGAATCAAGGTGGCAAAGCATGGGAACAGGGCAGCTTCATCCTTGTGCGGAACCGCTGACTGTCTGGAGGCTCTCGGCGTTAACATAGACCAGAGTCCCGAAATGTGTATAAGGCTGCTTGATGAGGCGGGAATGTGCTTCTTCTTCGCTCAGAAATATCATACATCTATGAAATATGTAGGCGCCATAAGAAGAGAGCTTGGCTTCAGGACCGTGTTCAATATCCTCGGCCCTCTTACCAATCCCGCATCGCCCACAATGCAGCTTCTCGGCGTGTATGATGATTATCTTGTTGAGCCTCTGGCACAGGTTCTCGTAAGCCTTGGGGTTAAAAGAGGCATGGTTGTATACGGAATGGATAAGCTCGATGAAATATCACTCTCAGCACCCACGAGAATAAGCGAGATCAAGGACGGCTGGTACAGGACATTCACCATAAAGCCGGAAGATTTCGGAATGGAACGCTGTGACAAGAGCGAGCTTAAGGGTGGAACACCGAAGGAAAACGCTCATATAACGCTCGATATTCTTAATGGTGTCAAGGGACATAAGAGAAATGCCGTGCTCCTCAATGCCGGAGCTGCTCTCTATATCGGCGGCAAAGCAGACAGTATAAAGGACGGAGTGAATCTGGCTGCCGAAATAATAGAATCCGGAAAAGCCAGGGCAACGCTTGATAAGATTATCGCGGTAAGTAATGACGTTTAATTATTCAGAATAGCCTGTATATTTTTAAATATGTGATA
>JAILNV010000266.1 GCA_024691125.1 Lachnospiraceae bacterium
CTTGGATCCCTTATGTGCCTCGATCCAGTCAACAAGAGTAAGCTCATACTGAGCAAGCTTGTTAAGAACCTCGGGCTTCTTGTTTCCTGCGCCAAGCTCCTCTGCCATTTCCTTGGCAACATCAGCGATCCTCTTGTCATCTGCATGATTGTTAAATGACTCGAACAGATCAAGCTCTGAATTCTCCTCAATCTCAACGCCGAGGTTGTAAAGCTGCTTGATAGGTGCATTACAAGCCAGGAAGTTAAGAGGTCTGGGACCGAATGATATGATCTTTAAGTTCTGGAGCGCATATACGGCACGTGCAATCGGAACGAACTCATGGATCATGTCAGCGCAATCCTCTGCATCACCAACGGGATACTCGGGAATATAAGCCTTAACATTACGAAGAGCCAGATTGTAGCTTGCATTGAGCATACCGCAGTAAGCATCGCCACGTCCGGAAGTCGTTACAGAGTCATAATCCTCCTCTGCAGCTGCGCAGAACATCTTAGGACCGCAGAACTGCTGAGCCAGCATTGTCTCGGAAATCTCGGGACCGAAGTTGCCAAGATATACGCACAGTGCGTTACATCCTGCCTTCTTGATATCCTCAAGAGCCTGCTGCATATGGATCTCGCTCTCAATGATGGTGATCGGGCACTCATAAATATCAGCTGCATCATACTTCTTAGCGTATGCATCTGCAAGAGCCTTTCTTCTTCTGATGGTAAGCTCAGCAGGGAAACAGTCACGGCTGACGCCAACGATACCGATCTTCACTTTAGGTGTGTTGTTCATTTTTTCTTCTCCTTTTCATAGTTAGTGTGTGTTCACTGTTAACATCAAATCAGCCTGATATCAGTGCTTTGATGTTGGATTTTTGTTTAATCTGTTATTCTCTGTTATAACTGTCAGTCATTATCGATGCCTGAATGTATTATCACTCATCAACGTTTAAGTTCTTGCCGATCAGTCCGTTGAACGCTCCGTCTATCTTTGCATCCGGATGACCTATAAGCCATTTATTCCTTGCAAACAGCAGCTTGTCCTCAGGTGTTGCCTCTGCCTTGAAATCAAGATCCGTATTGGTACCCTTGGGAAGTACAACCACGCATCTGAACTTCTTACCCTCATAATTGCACGGTGCATAGTGAAGAGTAGTCGCATAGCATTCAACAGCCGTACCTGCAGGTATATGGAAAGCTACTACTTTGGATGTATCATAAGTAAAATCATCGGTTATGTCGGATTCACTTCCCCATAACATGATCAGGTCGGTAACAGCTACGTTTATCTCAGAATCCCTGTGGTACTCAACTGCGTTAAGCAGCACGTTGTCGCCGTTACAGAAGCCGATCTGGACCGGCATCCCGCCATACAGGCTTTCTGCCACCTGTTTAGCCTCAGGTGTTGCCTCAAGCTCAGGCTGTGAAGGAACATATACAACCTCACCGTCGGGGCATGGCATATTTCCCATCTCCCTGATGATATTTGAGAAATCAATTCCGGTAATGACTTTACCGTATTTCCTGAATTCAGGATCGTTAACACTCAGAATTTTCACTTAAGTATCTCCTTTCTTCTAAAGAATTCCCCTCTTTTTAGGAACCCCTTATGATATTAGTTTAATAACTAAACTAATTCAATAAAATAATGCTAACACCGCCATACGGTGTTAGTCAATACTAACCACAAGCACATCCCTTTATTATGTTGCAGATCCTGTCTACTTCCTTAAGCTCAAGCTCAGGATAAACCGGCAGAGTAAGGACGCTTTCGCTGATATATCTTGCCACCGGCGTATCATTGTTATCAAACCGGCCTTTATAGCAGGTGAAATCATTGGTTGCCGGATAGAAATACTTACGCGCCATAATACCGTTTTCATAGAGCTTCTCAAATACCTGATCCCTGTCGGTCCCAAAGCTCTCAGGCTCAAACACTACAGGATAATATGCATAATTACTTTTCACTTCCTTAGGTATCTTATTAAGCTTAATTCCCTTTATCCCTTCAAGGTTCTCATCATATCTCTCACACACCTTCTTACGGGCACTGATATATTCCTCCACATGGCGCAGATTACACAGCCCCATCGCCGCACAGAATTCATTAAGCTTGGCATTGGCTCCTATGGCGCTTACCTCCTCAGGTCCGTGGATACCGAAATCCTTAAGATCGTATATCCTCTCACCCACTTCATCATCCCTGTAGCAGACGCAGCCGCCCTCTATCGAATTAAATACCTTGGTGGCATGGAATGAAAAGCATGAAGCATCACCGAAGCATGCAACACCCCTGCCCTTATAGGTCTCACCAAAGGTATGCGCCGCATCATAAATAACCTTAAGGCCATATCTTTTGGCAAAATTATCTATCGCTTCTATATTGCATATGTTTCCATATACATGAACCGGAAGTATCGCGCAGGTTTTTGATGTAAGCAGCGATGCAAGCTTCTCCGCATCTATCGTATAATCATCCGGATTAATATCGCAAAATACCGGCGTAAGGCCGCTTCTTACTATCGCATGGGTAGTCGATGCAAAGGTGAAGGGCGTTGTTATGACTTCACCCCTGAGGCCAAGGGCCTGAAGAGTCATCTCAATAGCCATATGCCCGTTCACAACAAGCTCGACATTGTCTGTCTTAAGGTATTTAACGAGCTCCTTCTGTAAAAGATTATGCTTCGGGCCCATGTTCGTAAGCCAATGCGAGTCCCACATTGACTTTATCTCCTCCATGTATTCTTCCATCGGTGGCATACTGGCCCGCGTTACCATTATTTTACTCTTCATTGATCAGTCCCTTTATTATTCCCTATTCCGTATTCCGTATTTATCGAACATTATAATACTTATCGGTTATTTTATAAAGAGGGTGGGATCTCAAAAACAGCTAAAAAACAAGAGGACGGTTTACATCCCCCTGTTTTACTTTTGTATTGCTTTTGTTTTACTTTTACTTTATTGCCTGGAAGAGATTGGCCAGTCCTCTGGCTATGATCTTAAATTTAATACTCTTGCTTCCGACTATCGTTTTTTCCGCATCCTCCTTAGCGGTCACAAGGATTATCGCATTGCCTTTTTCGACATTATTGATGTATGTAACACTATAGAGGGATGGATCTACCTTCTCTTCACTTCCTCCGGATAGAGGTTTGGCGTATACATCTATCGGAGGTTCTATAGCTTCTCCCGTATACTCCTTATTGGCAACTGACTTTTTATTACTATCCTTATCGACTATCTTAGCCTTGGGCAGGTCATATTTAGTCGTAACAGTCGTTTTTCTGATCTTATATGCCGCTTTTTCCGTTACCGGGGTTTCAGCAAAATTACCCTTGCCCTTCACTGTTATCGAAACCGTTACGGAATCAGCATCCTGACTATACTTCTTGTCTGTGGTTATATCGGTTTCTCCTGCCTTATATGATACGACCGTATAATCATTCTTTGTAAGCAGGCTCCTTCTTCTATCCGCTGTCTTAAGGTAAACATATGGCTCAGAGGTATATTTGCCCGACTTATTGTAGACCAGATCCGGGGCGATTATCTCAACATTAAATGGTGCCGGATTTACACTGAATTCATTCGTTACCGCCTTGCGGCCCTTATAGTTGTAACATTAGTTTACTTATTAAACAAATTGGTATATACTGAATAATGAAAGGGATTCATTCATGGTTACCGGAAGTAAGGAAATGATAAGGGATATTAATTCACATCTGGTACTTGAGACCGTTCTTAACGACGGTCCCATATCCCGTGCTGCCATTTCCGCAAGGCTCGGTCTTACCAAGGCAACCATCTCTGCGATAGTAGCCAATCTGATAGAAAAGAAGCTGATAAGAGAGATAGGATCCGATGATACTTCACTCGGACGTAAGCCCATTCTCCTTGAATTCTGTAAGGAGAACGGGCATATAGTAAGCATCGACCTTGGTGTTGAATCCATTTCCGCATTTACATCCGATCTTAAGGGCAACGACTGCGGTCTCAGGCTGTTTCCTAATAATTACTCGCGTGAAAACATAATAAGCGGTCTCATATATATTATAAACACCCGCATGGATGAGCTCCCTGCAACACCCTTCGGAGTCGTCGGCATATGCATTGGCATACACGGGGTTACGTTCAATAACGAAATTACCTTTGCGCCCTATTATGACTATGTGGGACTGCCCATAGCCAAACGCCTGTCGGAGCATTTCGGCATCCCGGTCATTCTGGAAAATGAAGCAAACCTTTCGGTAATAGGTGAGAAAAGCTTCTGTTTCAATGTTCCCAACCTGATCGGATTAAGTGTACATGCGGGAGTAGGCGTCGGTATCCTTATTGATAATAAGCTGTATAAAGGCTTCAACGGCAATGCCGGTGAATTCGGACATATGATCATAAATACAGACGGTCGTCCCTGCCCCTGCGGTAACTGCGGCTGCCTTGAGCAGTATGCTTCGGAGCGTGCCATTTTAAATACTTATTCACAGCTGCGGCGCTCATATACCACCGGAGCTTCAGACTCGGGAACCGGAGAGGAGAAGCTGACGATCGATGATTTTATCGCTGCATATAATTCGGGCGATACACTGGCTGTCAGCATGGTCGATGAATTCGTTAAATACATTTCCATCGGAATAAATAACATCTTAAACATCTTCAACCCCGATGTGATAGTCATTAACTCATCCTTCACAATGTATATCCCCAATCTGCATCTAAGGATAACCGAGCAGATAAGGAACCGTATGAACAAGTACTGCACCCTGGTTCCGTCCGGCCTCCAGGATATCTCCATACTTCTTGGCGGAGCATGTCTTATTATAAAGAATTTCCTCGGCGTTACCTATTTTGCGGAAAATAAGAATAATCCGTAAAGTACCAAGGCCTATATCATCCTGTTTAAACGCCATTTGGAATAATTGAATTTTCTTATACTCTGCTCACGCTTCAGATATATCTTTTCCCTGAAGTATTCTTCCTTAAATTCCTTATCCGCATACTTCTCAACTGCAGGAGCAGCATCGACAGACAGCTCATGGATTATATAATATCTGTCACAGGCTTCGGGATGAGTCAGATTATACTTTGCGATCCTGTAGTCGGGACCGGTAAATATAAAGAGCATCCAGGTCAGTGCAAGTACCGTAAGGCTGTATTTATAGAACGGCATCCCCGAAACATAAATGTATACACAGGTCCCTGTCATCGCAAGACCTATTACGACAAGCGCCCATAAAACATATATTCTTAAGAATGTAAGTCCGTAGGCTTCTATGTATAACATCATCCTGTAAGCTGATGAGAAGATCATAATGAAGGTGCAGGCCGATATCAGGCTGAGCATCACCTTCAGGATAATATTATCCCTTGAGTACTTGCGGCACACCAAAACAAGCACAAGATTAATGATACAGACGAAAACCAGCTGGTAGAACCCTTCATGAACATACTCGGCATATGTATAGCCTTCAGGCAATACTCCGTACCCCATAAAAAGATAGACTATCTGGATCGCACAATACAGACCGTAGATAATAAGCAGAACTGTGCTGACGGTTATTGCAATTATCGGATTCCTCGTCCTTTTATCCGTAAGAGGAGCCTCCAGCACAGCCATTCTGTCAGAAAGCCTCAGCACAAATGCGTAACTTACAAAGAAGACCGCTGCCATCATAAATATGATGCCCGGAATATTCTCATTCCACTTAAATGAAAACATTCTGTTTATCATATTTTCAAAGACAACATCCGAGGATGCAAGCAGCGGGATGACCACAAAAAGTACAGGTACAGATAATACGAGTCCAAACAGCACATACAGAATACTGCTCCTTCCCGCAGAACCGTAGACCGGAGCATCCCCCTGCGTCGTATCCGCGCTGTTATCTCCCC
Source organism: Lachnospiraceae bacterium (assembly GCA_024691125.1). Classification (GTDB taxonomy): domain Bacteria; phylum Bacillota; class Clostridia; order Lachnospirales; family Lachnospiraceae; genus UBA2868. Next base: position 5,880 of record JAILNV010000266.1, read on the forward strand.
TTCTTCCGCTAAAATACCTGATCCCGTCTGCTATGGGACACCCGAGATATTTTATCGAAGAGAGCACTGTTAATGAAATGGCTCCCGCATATCTTGATACATCCCAGGTCGTATCGTCATAGATATTAGTCAGAAACAGGGTAAAAAAGAGCACAAAAATAAAACCCCTGTCCATTAAAGCCAGATAATCACTGTCTGTCATGCAGATGTTTATCGCAAAGATCATTATCGCCGTAATAAGAAAACCGGAATACCTGTTCATAGTAAGACCTTGTTTTTTCATAAAGAATAAGAAAAAGCACAAGGTCCCTGCGGCGAAAAAAGGGAAGGTGATCCCGCTGTAGTTTTTATAAAGACAGAAAGTATAAACAAGAGAATATAAAGTACAGTAAAGACATAACTTAAGGTATGAAAAATTATGATTCATCTTCGTCCTCCTCATAAGCAAACAGATCTCCGGGCTGACATTTCAGGATCTCACACAGCGCCTCGATCGTAGACACCTTGATAGCCTTTGCCTTGCCCGTCTTAAGTATTGACATGTTCGCGAGCGTGATCCCCACGCGGTTTGATAATTCGGTCACGCTCATTTTTCGTTTTGCCAGCATCACATCTATATTAAAAACCAAATGGCCCATTGTTTTCCTCCACAATAATCTTTCTGCCCTGCCATATACAATCATGAAGCCTTATTAAACCGTCAGTTCGTTCTCTTCCTGAATATCCGCGGCCTTTATCACTAGATGGGATACCGCTGCCGCACAGACCGATATCGACACCCCAAAGAAAACCACGATTATGATCACCAGCATTACAACCGCTGCAGATATATCCAGAAGAAGGAAAATCACATGGGTGATAAATACAAAAACCGAATCCGCCATTGCAAGGTATGACACCCATTTAAGGTATTTCGCAGTATCATAGGAGAAGGTTCTGTCTTGTCTTATATTATCAGCCACTTTCCATCCGAGTACCAGTACCGCATAGCAGGGTATGGCGCTGACCCAGATCATGATAAGCCATGGAAGTACATTCTTCTCAAGCATTGTATTCTGCTTAACAAGATAAGCACCAAATCTTGGCATGATAACCAGATAAACAATAAGCCCGCATATACCCACTCCCGCAATAACGAACTTGATCCACCTTGCCAAACCGTCCTGTTTCATTACAGCCTCCTTCAAATATCCATGTATAAAGATCATCCTTTACTATGGTAAACGAAATAAACCCGTTCACTCTGAAATTACAATACCACCGGTTCGAGATAATGTCAATAAATATTTATCGTAATTCAATAAATAATTATCGTATCGCTGCCCAAAAGGATAAAGAGTCCCATTAGAGACGTGCTCCCCCGGGCGCACAATTAAACAGGGACGGGTATTACCCGTCCCTGATATCTTTATTTCATACTTTCCAAACTTAGAAGAGCGGCTTCATTGTAGGATAGAGCTGCTTAAAGTACTGATACTTCTTCTCGTACTTGGCGGTAAGCTCTGCATCAGGCTTAACCACATCGATAACCTTAACCAGCTTATCGGCTGCTTCTTCAACAGATGCGTACTCACCGCAGCCTACAGCAGCAAGGATAGCACCACCATAGCCCGGTCCTTCCTCTGACTCGATAACCTCAACCGGGATACCCAGAACATTGGCCATCATCTTCTTCCACAGAGGTGACTTGGCGCCGCCGCCGCAGATCCTGGTACTCTCGATCTTAATTCCCTGTGACCTTGCCACTTCGAAGGAATCACGGATTCCGAAGCATACACCCTCAAGTACTGCCTGTGTCATGTCAGCTCTTGTTGAATCCATGGACATTCCGATGAATACCGCCCTTGCATCGGGATTATTATGAGGTGAACGCTCACCCATAAGGTAAGGCATGAAGAATACATTATTCTCACCGAGCTTATCGTCTGTTATAGGCTCCTGCTCCTTCTTGAAATCACTCGTTCCGATGATATCCTCCATCCACCACTTATTACAGGATGCAGCCGAAAGCATACAGCCCATGAGATGGAAATGACCGTCGGAATGAGCAAACGCATGAAGAGCATTCTGATCATCAACTACGAAATCCTTGCTGGAAATGAATATCGTTCCGCTGGTTCCGAGTGAAATATTACACTTGCCGTCTCCGACTGTTCCTGTTCCTACTGCAGCTGCCGCATTATCGCCGGCTCCTGCGATTATCTTAACTTCCTTCGGGAATCCAAGCTCATCTGCGATCTCAGGCTTGATATTGCCGACAACCTCGTAGCTTTCGAATATCTTTGCAAGCTGTGATTCCTTAATGCCGCAGATATCCATCATTTCCTTGCTCCAGCATTTGTTCTTAACATCAAACACAAGCATTCCGGAAGCATCCGATACATCGGTACAATGTACTCCCGACAGCTTATAAGCAAGATAATCCTTGGGAAGCATTATCTTCTCGATCTTTGCAAAATTATCAGGCTCATTCTCCTTCATCCAGAGGATCTTGGGAGCCGTAAAGCCGGCAAAAGCAATGTTGGCGGTATATCCGGACAGCTTGTCCTTACCGATCACATTATTAAGATACTCTGTTTCCTTAGTTGTTCTGCCGTCATTCCACAGGATAGCCGGACGGATCACATTGTCATCCTTATCAAGAACAACCAGTCCGTGCATCTGTCCACCGAAGCTTATTCCTGCGATCTGGCTCTTGTCGCATTCGCTCGTAAGCTCCTTAAGTCCTGCCATAGACTGTTCCCACCAGTCCTCAGGCTTCTGCTCAGACCAACCGGGATGCGGGAAGCTGAGCGGATATTCCTTAGACACGATCTTCTCGATCTTGCCGTCTCCGCTCATAAGAAGCATCTTAACCGCACTTGTTCCTAAATCCACACCAATATACAACATACCTTCTCCTCCTTTATATTAAATGTGTTAATTCTCATTTTCTTCTGGTCGGGAACCGTAGAACCGTCCCCCGGTCCCCCCGGCTCCATTAAAGATTTATTTCTACCTTCACAGGCTCGACGCCACACAGCTTAACGCTTAGTTCATCCGGCTGGCTGACGCCTGCATACAGGGTAAAGCTCTTTGAATCCAGAACCCTTATACCCTCTTCATTATATTCCATGAAGGCCTTGCCGGGAACAGTGAGAGATACGCTTAACTCTTCTCCTGCCTTAAGCTCCACTCTCTTGAAAGCACACAGGCTGTGGTTCCTGACTGCCAGTGAGGATTCATTATCCTTCATATATACCTGGATAACCTCTTCTATAGTACCGGTGCTTTCATTTCTTATGGTAACATCCATATTAAATACGGACTTCTCAAGCACAGCCGGATCTGCGGCAGCTGCTTTTAATGCTTCCGTATCGAATTTCGCTGCCTTAATGTTAACCCTTCCGTAGGTAAGACCGTAACCGAAGGGATACTGCGCCTCATTCTCCATATATCTGTAGGTTCTTCCCTTCATGGAGTAATCGGTGAACTCAGGCAGTTCATCAAGTGAATTATACAGTGTTATCGGCAGCTTGCCCGAAGGTGATTTCTTACCGAAAAGAATATTTGCGAAAGCTTTTCCTCCCTCGGCACCGGGATACCATGCCTGGATTATGGCCTTAACATTATCTGCATTCTTTGCAAATGACAGATCCATTGCCGATCCTGTCATAACCGCCAATACTATCGGCTTGCCAGTTGCAATAACGGCTCTGGCCATGATCATCTGGGATTCCGGGAAATTAAGGCTTGATTTATCACCTGAAGCATAGCTGTTTCCGGTATCTCCTTCTTCACCCTCCAGAGTCTCATCCAGACCTACAACCAGCACCACTACATCCGAATGCATGGCAACCACCTTAGCCTCTGCCAGTCTGTCGTTTTCGACCGCAAGAGCTTCAACCCTGTCTTTATACAGGTGAGAGCCCTCTGAAAACATTACATTTATATTGGGACCTGCCTCATCCTGAATACCTTCGAATATCGTGGTATATCTTGATGCTGTTCCATGATAGTTCCCTATAAGGGCAACCCTGCTGTTTGCATCAGGCCCTATAACGCCTATGGTCTTAACGCCGCCCTTGTTAAGCGGCAGGAATCCGTCATTCTTAAGAAGAACCATCGCCTTCTCGGCTACGCTTATTGCGTAATCCCTGTGTTCACGGCACTCAACCTTCTCATAAGGTATGCTGTCATATTCACTTCCGTCAAACAGACCCAGCATGAACCTTGTCGTATACAGTCTCACACAGGCTCTTGTTATCTCTTCCTCTGTTACAAGACCGTCCTTATATGCCTTCATTAAATGTATATATGTATTTCCGCAGTTAACATCACAGCCCTTCTTAAGAGCCAGAGCAGCCGATTCCTCGACAGTCTTTGTTACCATATGATGCTCGTGGAAATCCCTTATCGCCCAGCAGTCTGATACAAAGTGTCCCTCAAAGCCCCATTCACCACGAAGTATATTCTCCATAAGCTCGGTGTTGGCACAGCAGGGCTCTCCGTTCGTACGGTTATAGGCTCCCATGACCGCTTCTACACCGGCCTCCTTAACGCATTCCTCAAATGCCGGAAGATATGTTTCACGCATATCCTTCTTTGATACCCTGGCATCGAACTCATGCCTTAAGGCCTCAGGACCTGAATGCACTGCAAAATGCTTGGCGCATGCCGCGGTCCTTAAGCTCTCCCCGTCTCCCTGCAGTCCCTTTACATAGGCTGCTCCGAGCCTGGAAGTAAGGAACGGATCCTCACCCAGTGTCTCATGTCCTCTTCCCCATCTTGGATCACGGAAAATATTAACATTGGGAGACCACATGGTAAGACCCTTATATATATCCCTGTCGCCTTCTTTGGAGACTGCATTGTATTTGGCTCTTGCCTCGGTTGATACTATTTCTCCCGTTTTTCTTACCGTTTCCTCATCAAAGGTGGCGGCCATGGCGATCGCCTGAGGGAATACGGTAGCCTGTCCGGATCTTGCCACTCCGTGAAGAGCTTCATTCCACCAGTTATATGCAGGTATACCCAGTCTTTCTATTGCCGGAGAATCATATTTTAACTGACTCGCCTTCTCTTCTACAGTCATCCTGCCTACGAGTTCTTCCGCTTTTCTTCTTGCCTCTTCTCTGTTCATACCGTTTCCTTCCATGTATACCGTATATATATCCCTTATATGCATGACGTGACATATTTAAAAATATATGTGCTGTTCTGAATGGTTACGTCATATTAAGTTGTCAACGTAATAATCATAACTTATTTTCCGAGTATGTACAAGAAAAAAAACGGTCTGTCCTTTAAGAACAGACCGTCTGTATGTCGCGTCAATTTATGCTGACCGTTTTATTATATATAATAAATACTCTCCCAAATAACCACATGATTCATACTTAAGCTTAGGCTTCAGCCTTATCTTCAGTCTCATCCTCTTTCTCAAGGAACTTATATACAAGTGCAGCCAGTGCAGCGCCTGCAAAAGGACCTACAATAAATACCCACAGCTGTGAAAGAGCCTTGTCACCTGCGAAAATTGCAGGACCGAGGCTCCTTGCCGGATTAACGGAAGTACCGGTCAGGCCGATACCGAGAATATGTACAAGAACAAGGGTGAAACCGATAACAATGCCGGCAAATGAACCATGTGCAGCCTTCTTGGAAGTAACGCCGAGTATGGTGATCACGAAAATGAAAGTAAGAATACACTCAACCAAAAGACCTGCGATAGCCGAGTCATTAACACCGCTAAGACCGTTAGCGCCGTAACCGCCTGTCACGTCGGCTATTCCGCCCAATCCGAACACTGCCGCAAGAAGAGCCGTTCCGACTACAGAACCAAGGCACTGTGATACAACATAGCAACCGAAATCCTTAACACTCATACCGCCTGTCATAAGTACACCCAGTGAAACAGCCGGATTGATGTGGCATCCCGAGATATTGCCAATGCTGTATGCCATTCCCACGATCACAAGACCAAAGGCAAATGCAGTGCACAGATATCCCGAACCATAATCACTTATACAGCCCAACAGCATTGCGGTACCGCAGCCCATAAACACAAGAACCAGCGTACCAATAAATTCAGCTACATATTTCTTCATCCTATTTCTCCCTCCTGTATCAATACATTATTACATCATGACTATCCGCAAAACAGTATAGTGATATTCTGCTCCGGACAGATACATCAAGTAAAACTATACCATAATGAAGTACATATATACAATATGTTTATTAAAAAAAACTAAATGACACCATATATTGTGTTATTTGTCCACGATTTTTCTCGCAACGAGCACGAATCTCCCGTTCTCTTCCTGATATGAACAGGTAACCAGAGTAATGAGCTTATCTCCGTATTCAGCCTTCACTCCCGTATCATACAGCGACTTGGAAACAAGCTTTCCCACAGACCTGCTATAATCTTCCGCATCTTCCGCATTTATAAAATCATAGAACCTGAATGCGCTCTCGTCAGTATAATACACTCTGTCATAAAAGGCTGACATTACCTCATATTCATTTCTTCCCTCGGGGGTATCAAAAGATATGACGGGATGATCCTCATAATACTTCCTGTCTTTATATTCGTCCAATGTTCCGAACATGCTTCCGTTACGCATATTGTGACCGAAAATTATGATATTGTCACTCTCGGGATTAACGGTACATCTTGCATCAATAAACGGCAGCCCCTCATTACAGTCCTTCCCGTTTATATCCTTATGCAGATATCTTTCCGGTTCGTCCGGTGAATACATCACAGGATAATCGATTTTCGTTCCTTCTATGCTCAGATATCCGGCAAAGTCAGGATAATCTCTCTGCATCTTTGCATACACATCAGAAAGAGTATCCTCTTTGGAGGGTTCGGATTCCTCCAGCTGCTCAAGTGCCGTTTCAGGCATTTCGTATGTCATAAGCTCGGTATCCTTAAAGGAATAATAATCTTTACTCAGGATATCTCCCTCAGATACGGTTTCGGCTTCTTTATCACCGCTTTTCCCCTTTACATGGCTTACGATAAGTATAATGCCCACTACTATCGCAATTATCAGCACCAGCAGGATAATAACCAGCCGGATGAGCTTCTTCATATCTACTTTTCTTAATTCACCGTCGAATTTAACGTATATTTCCATAGAATTCTTCAATATTCCTCATGAATCGGCCTGTAAACGGTTCTGAGTCAGTCTGTTTGTAATGTAATATCTCAGGTATCTGAAGGGATCCTTCCGCTTCTCCTGTCTTAGGCACGTTGTCCAGTATCCTTGGGATAACCTGAGGTACTGCCACAGGCACTGTCTGTGCAGGTGCATTCTGATAAACAGTCCTTGTCTCCGTTCTGTACTGTACCACAGGAACATCACGATAGATTATCTGCGTGCTTCCCTTACTATCTTCATTTTTCTTATAAAGAATCGCGTATTCGGTAAAATGAGTAGTCGTGAAAGTCACATAGTTCACACCGTCCATAACTCCGGTTGCCGAAGCAACAGACTTGTCCAAACGGTTATCCATCAAAGTCACAACGGTTACGGTTCCCTTTCTTACATCCATATCATTGGGAAGCGGGATACGGACGGTACATTTCCCGAAATCGTTCTTGGCATAGCCTCCGACATCCGTGATCCACATATCATAAAACAATGCCTTGTCATATTTAAGTGTGCTGTCACCGTTTATAAGCGGCTTGATCACAGCTCCGTTCGAATCACGTATTATAAGATACCTGTCGCCCTCGAGCCGTTCAACCATTCCTCTTACCAGATCCTTACGATATGCGCTGCTCCTCGTATCTACAATGTAAAGGTTATAAACCGCCGGCTCAGGCGCAGGATTCTCTTTTACGGTCACCTTACACTCTGCTGTATGGCCTCCGTCATTTGTTACCGCAGTTATTACAGCCTCACCCTTCTTTATTCCGGTGACTCTGCCTCTTTCGTCTACTGTAGCGACCTTCTCGTTACTGCTTGACCATGTAACGGTTTTATCATCCGCATTCTCGGGATATATCTCTGCATCGATATCAAACCACTGTCCCTCATATATCTCCTTGAACATCGGCATCAGCACTATATCTTCTACCGGAACATGCATTGAACTCACCGTAACAACACATATACCCGTTCTTCCGCCTGCTGCCGTAGCCGTGATCACGGCCACTCCCTTGGCGTTTCCTTTTATATTTGCGTTAAGCCCGTTAGCACTTACAGTGGCTACCGAAGGGTTATTGCTCTTCCATGTAACCTTCTTATTTGTTGCATTATCCGGTTTAATAACGGCTGTTGCATTAAAATCCTGGCCGATCACTATGCTGTTTTCGGAAGGAGTCACGATTATTGATTCAACAGGTATTTCCTCCTTCAGCACATGAACAATGCATGTAGCTTCCTTCCCGCCATCGGTCGTCCTTACGGTAACAGTGGTTGTTCCTTCCCTGACTCCCGTAACCTCTCCGTTTTCATCCACTGTGGCAATTAAGGGATCGGCACTGTTCCAGGATACACTCTTATCACTGGCATCCTCAGGATATACATGCTCCTTAAGCTGCTGCTTCTCTCCTTCGTAGAGGGTTATCTCATCCGTATTCAAAACCACGTCTGTTACGCTTATCCAGTCCTTCTTAACCGTAACAACACATATGGCGCTCTTCCCTCCGGCAGTAGTCGCGGTAATAACAGCCACTCCTTCTGATATACCCTTTATCAACGCACTAAGCCCGTCGCCGCTTACTGTTGCAACAGAAGGATTGTTACTTCCCCAGCTGATACTCTTATCCGTTGCATCCTCCGGCAGTACAATGGCTTCAGCGGTGAATTCCTCACCGATGGATATTGTGTTTTCGGACGGTGTTACCGTTATGGATTCAACAGGTATTCCCTTCTTTATTACATGAACCGTGCAATGATCCTCTTTGCCGCCGTCATTGGTCCGTACGGTAACGACGGTAGTACCTTCCTTTATACCTGTAACCTCTCCGTTATCATCCACTGTGGCTGTGCCTGTATCCGCGCTGTTCCAGGATACGCTCTTATCATCCGCCTCTTCGGGATATACACGTGCCTTAAGCTGTCGCTTCTCTCCTTCGTAGAGGGTTATCTCATCAGTATTAAGGATCACGCCCTGTACCGGAGTCCACTCAACCGTAACATTACAGGTCTTGCTGTAATCTCCGTCCTGGGTCGTAACAACGATCTGAGCTTCTCCTACAGATAACCCCGTAACTGCTCCGTCAGCCGTAACGGATATCACCCCGGGATTGTTATTACTTAAGCTTACTTTCTTATTATCCGCATCCTCGGGCAATACCTTCCACGTTATGTTGAATTTCTCACCCACTTTGATGGTTTTGCTTTCAGGATCTATTTCAAGGCCGCTTACCGATTTCTTTACCGTAACCTTACAAACGGCGCTTACCACCTGAGGATCAACCTCTTCATCCTCTGTTACCGTGACCGTGACATTGGCTGTTCCGGATTTAAGGCCTGTAATGGTACAACTAAGCCCGTTTCCACTCACCTCTGCAATTGTTCCCTCATCCACACTCCATTTAATATCCTTATATTTAACTGTCGACGGATTTACTGTGGCTTTCAAAGTGCTGACAGTGCCTGTCTCAAGTGTAATGGCTGTTTTATCAAGCGTAACCGTCATCTCTACGGGGGTTACTATTATTTCAGAGTATGCCACTATCTCCTCGTTGGCAGCGGATTTCGCTATAAGCCTTGTCCTGCCTTTCTTAAGCCCTCTGACACTGCAGGCGGTATTGGATCTTGACACTATTGAAGCTACCGTGGAATCTTCAATATCCCATATTACATTCTTATTTGTCGCATTCGCAGGTTCTACTGTAGCATATACGGATTTTGTTGTTCCGTTAACTGTCAATGTTACCGGATCCGGGGTAAGTTTTATCCCTGTAACCGCCACCGGCGGCGTAACGATAACCCTGCACTCCTTTGTATAGTCTCCACCATCCGCCTTTGCTACCAGAGTGGTCACTCCGGCCTTAACACCGGTAACATTCACATAAGTTCCTGACGATGTAGTTGTGGGCGATACCGTAGCAATAGAATTATCCTTAACAGACCATTTAACACTCCTATTGGTGGCATTTGCCGGGCTTATGGTAGCTCTGGGACCTGTGACAGTCTGACCCTCCGCTACTGTTATTTCAGTAGGACTAACCTCTATTCCCTCAACAGGGACCGGGATTACCTCAATGGTACAGGATCCTTTTACATTTGGATTTGATTTAAGACTGGCCATAATTGTAATCGTACCCTGAGCTCTGCCTGTTACCTGCTGGCTTGATGTGTATACAGAAGCAACAGTGCTTCCCGAAGGTGTCCAGCTCCATGTCAGCTCCTTATCATTTGCATTGGTTGGCAAAATAGTTACATTATAGCCAATGGTCTCCCCAATATATATCTTGTTTTTCTGAGGTGTCAACGTAATCTGGGTGGCGGGAATACGCTGCTTGACTACCACTTCGCATCTTGCCGTAACTTTAGGATAATTTTTTAAATATGCATTTATCCAGGTTGTTCCCGGACTTTTACCTGTTACCTCGTTGGTCCTGTTGGTAGAATACTTTAGAACGGCAATAGACGAGCTGCCAATAGTCCACTCTGCCACCTGATCATCGGATTCAACACCTCGCGGCGTTATTGTAGGAACTATGGATTTCGTTTCACCAACGAATAATTCTATCCGGTTATTAAGATACAGTGAGATTGTCTCAGGAATAGGTGCTTTTACATTTATTGTGCATCTTGCGGTTACTCCGTTAGGAGCTGTAACAGTCAGTATGAGCCCTTCTCCTTTTTGTATTCCGGTCACGTTGCCATCCTTGTCAACAGAAGCGTTCCCGCTACCCATACTTATAAACTTCCACGTCAATCCGTCAGTTGAAGCATCTGAAGGTGTTATTATCAGTTTAGGACGCAGAGATTGACCTACTGTAACAGTAAAAGGCTCGCCGTTATCTTCAAACCTCATAGATTGTATCGGTCCGGCTCCTTCCGCTTCGATCAACTGACCCTTCGATCCCTTCTGCACGGAATTCTCTGATGTATTCTGCTTTGCTTTATCATCCGAAAGAGATGTCTTCGCGTTCTCTTCACTTCCTGTTTTTCCCGATTCATCCTTTTTATATTTCGAAATCGCGCTGTCACTGACAGAGCCGGGTATAAC
>JAILNV010000296.1 GCA_024691125.1 Lachnospiraceae bacterium
TGTTCTTGCGGGTAAGGGGGATTTCATGCAGTCTGAAGGAGTGGATATTCAGTCAGCCTCTAAGCCGGCAGAAAAATGTTTTGGTGATGGTGCTACAGTGATCTATCTGGCATTTGATGGCAAGCTGAAAGGCTTTGTGGCTCTGGCAGATACGATCAGGGAAGATTCAGCGAATACGATCGGGAAATTGACAGGCTATGGTATTACTCCGATGCTGCTCACCGGTGATAATAAGCAGGCGGCAGGAACTATTGCAGAGAAGGTCGGAATAAGTGATGTGAGATCCGATCTTCTTCCGGAAGAAAAGATGGAGATCATCAAAGGTTATGCAGGCAGTGATGAACCGATATGTATGATCGGTGACGGCGTAAATGATTCACTTGCACTTACAACAGCAGATGCCGGTATAGCGATGGGCGGTATCGGAAGTGACATAGCCATTGAATCTGCAGATGCCGTGCTTGTTGGCGATGACGTCAGGAGGATTCCGTACCTTCTTTCCCTGACAAGGAAAGCTATGCAGAAGGTAAAAATAAACATTATCATGTCGATGTTCATAAATATCACGGCGGTAATATTATCGGCAGCTGGGATCCTCACCCCTGTGACCGGAGCATTATGGCATAATTTTGGTTCTGTATTTGTTGTGGTAAATGCTGCGCTTCTTTTGCGATATAAGGATGAACGGTAGAAAAAGCAGAAACTGATAAGCACATAAGAATAAACTAAAATACGTGAAAGCCTTGGTAATGCTGGATAAAACACATAACAAATGTTATAATTTGTCAACATAGAAAGATTATCTTCCGGGATATAGTGCTATGAATAATATAAAACTTATTCCTTTAGAGGATAGAGACAGAGAACAATTTATATTGGATAATCAGGAAGCGTTTAACTACGGAGCACTTGAAGAGTTCGGTCGCAGGGATGATCACTTCGAAGAAGACGAGCAGATTATTTCCCGAGATACGATAGAAAAGTCTATTGATAACGGTGAGGCGTATCGTATCATGCTGGATGGCAGACCTGTTGGGGGTGTGATCATTACAGTGGACGGTGAAAAAGGAGATCTTGAAATTCTCTTTACTTCTCCGAAGGAACACAGCAAGGGCATAGGTTACGCAGCGTGGTGTGAGGTTGAGAAGCTTCATCCGGAGGTAAAGGTGTGGGAGACCATTACTCCATATTTCGAACAGAGAAATATCCATTTCTACGTAAACAGATGTGGATTTCATATAGTGGAGTTTTATAACAAATACCATCAAGATCCTAATGATCCGGAAGGTGAGCAAATGGATTTGGACGATCAGTTTCCTGATGGGATGTTTAGATTTGAGAAAGTTATGAATGAGGGAGACAGAGATCACTATTAAATCTCGGGGGTAATGAAATTGTTAAGTGTAAGAAATGCAACGGAAAATGATTTTGCAAGGATTATGGAAATATACAGATATGCCCAGGACTTTATGATCAGATCCGGAAACCCGACTCAGTGGGCACAAAGGAGATAACAGATTATGATGAAATATACAGGGAAGTATTACAGAATCGATATGAATATGAGGTGATCGTAAATGAAGTATATCGGAATGCCGTCGGGCATGTGGATGATATTCAGAGGACCCTTTCGGAAAGCACTTATAGATGATCTTGGATGTGAACTTTCCGATGCAAAGAGGGTTTCAGGTGCCGCAAAGCTCAGATACAGGGAGATCATAGAAAAGCTTCCCGAATTCGAAAAAGAAGACAGGTTTAAGACAAATATTGTAAACTGTGCGGTTTTAACCGCCTTTCTTCTTAGCATGGACAGGAGGCCGTCGGTGGAGGAGGTCACCCGATATTATGAACATGCAATGACAAATGCCGCTACAAAGATATTCTGCCGCATGGGCGGAAAGAAGAAGTTCACTGACAGCGATATTGAAGGAATGAAAAAGACGGCTTCTCTCAAAGCCGGTGACCGTAATCCGTACTCATGGAACATGGATTATATTCCCTATGACGATGGCAGCGGATATGAGGCGAGGTTTTATAAATGCGGGATATGCGCACTCATGAAGGAATATGGTTTTTATGATCTGGTTCCTGCGATGTGCCATTTGGATTATACGATGAGCGAATTTGGCGGCGCTTCAGAATTTGTCAGAGAATATACATTGGCATCCGGCGGCCCGTATTGCGACTGTGGATATAAGAAGAAAAGATCGGCATTTGCAATGAAATAACAGTTTAAAAGCCGTCGAAAGACGGCTAAAAATATGATCGTAGGTTAGCAAATGCTAACTCAGCATATAAGAAATCTTATCTACATAGGAAGGAGAGGTTTGCAGATGTTTAAAAGAGTTGCTCCTTATATAGGAGAGTATAAATAGTATACCGTATGGGCGGTGATAATGATGTCCATAGGTATCATTGCTAATGTTGCGCCGTATTTTTTCATGTATCAGATAATCGCGCCACTTACAAGGGGAGAGCATATCGATGCTTCTTATATCCTTGTAAGGGTTATTGAGATCGCCGTATGTGAGATCATATATTCTTTCTCTTATGTGCAGGGACTTACATTCTCGCATATCAGTGCATACAATACGCTTAAAAATCTTAGGATCTCCCTTCAGAGGAAGCTTGAAAAGCAGCCCCTCGGGTATATAAGTGAACTGGGTACGGGCCGTATCAAGAAGGTGTTTACGGATGACATCGATCAGGTCGAACTCCTGCTGGCTCATGCCATTCCCGAAGGAATAGCCAATATCGCGATCCCTGTGATCATCATCGTGCTCATGTTTGTATTCGACTGGAGATTGGGACTTTTATCGCTTGTTCCCCTTGTAGTGGGAATGTTTGCAATGGGTATGATGATGAAATCCGGATTTGAAAAGATGAACGCCTATTATGAATCTGCCGCAAACATGAACAACACGATCATAGAGTATGTTAACGGCATGGAAGTGGTTAAAGTCTTCAATTAGGACGGGGATTCTTACAAGCGTTTCGGCGATGTTGTAAGGAGTTATCGTGACTTTACCCTTGACTGGTATAAGGTCTGCTGGCCCTGGATGGCGATATATTCGAGCGTGCTTCCCTGTCTTGTATTGCTGATGCTGCCGTTTGGATCGATGATGGTGCTT
>JAILNV010000004.1 GCA_024691125.1 Lachnospiraceae bacterium
TATTCCGATAAGTTAAATGAAACGAGCTGCGCGGTTACCGTGGTACCGATATTGGCACCCAGTATTACTCCGACAGCCTGTGTAAGTGTCATGATCCCGGAGTTAACGAAGGTAACGACCATCATGGTACAGGCACTTGACGACTGTATGATACCGGTGAATATAATACCTACGATCATCCCGGTAAATCTGTTCTTCGTGAAGAATTCCAGAATATTACGAAGCTTGGCTCCCGCCGTCTTCTCTATCCCCGAATTCATAAGGCTCATGCCGAATAAGAATAGTCCCAGTCCTCCTGCCAGTGTCAAAAAGGTTGTCGCTATCATAATACTCCTTCTGATCCAATTATACTTTTAATAATATTGTAGGATAAACACCTTCAATATACAAGGCATTATGTTTTTTTTGTTAAAAAACCACAAGCCCTGTCAAAGCAGCGGATTATTTTTATGCCATTTTTTTCCCTTCTCAATGTCTATATCAAGCTGCTGCTTAAGAGCTTCCAGTGAATCGAACTTCATCTCCGGACGTACGTATTCATAGAGGCTTACCGCAAGCTCTTCGCCGTAGATATCCCTGTCAAAATCATATATGTAAGTCTCTATACCTGTTGCCGTATCGTTGCCTCCAAGAGTCGGCTTGCGGCCTATATTGGTAATCGCGTTAAGTCTCTCACCGTTTAATTCCACCTGTGAGAAATAGACGCCGTTGGGCGGCAGGAGCTTGATCTCCCTTGGGATCATATTGATAGTGGGTATTCCGATCGTCCTTCCGAGCTTATTTCCCTGAACGACCGTTCCATAGAAGAAATAAGGATAGAGAAGGAGCTCATTCGCATGAACTATGTCGCCCTTTTCTACGAATTCCCTGATCCTCGTGGAACTTATTAAGTCCTGACTGTCCTTAAGCTTATCCACGATCTCTACTTCATAGCCGTAATTATGCGCATATCTTGCAAGCATATCCGGGGTACCTACTCCGCGATGTCCGAAACGGCAGTCCCTGCCCATGACTATCGCCTTCATGTTCATGCTCTCTACCATGAAGTCATCTATGAATTCCTCCGCGCTTATTGACGCCGTCATCTCATTAAACGGGAATTCAATAAGGTATTCCACTCCCATCTGTTCGAATATATATCTCTTCTCATTTCTGGTCGTTAAAACCCTTGTATTTATCCCATGTATCACGCGTGATACCGGCATATCAAAGGTGAATACTACCGGCTTAAGACCCTTGTCACGGTATTTCTTCATCCTGTCAAATATCACCGCATGTCCCTTATGTATTCCGTCGAACTTACCTATCGTAACTACAGCCGGTTCGTCTATCCTGAAATTGATCGTGTCTTTTATTATCTGCATTATCTGTTCCTGTCCCTATTTCTTCTTGTTTTTCAATTTATGTAAACCATCTTATTTTCCCGCCGGTCATTTAAGGTATAAACATCTTAAACGGCCTGTACAGCTTCCTTGTGCTGTCATAATCATACACCCCGTAGAATGTACCCTCCGAATCGTAGACTCTGTACCTTTCCTTATGAATCCCTGTTTTTACTCCGGCATATGTTTCACCGTATCCGCTGTTCCGGTTATGTATGTCTGCCCGGTCCGAAGCATTGTCTGTTGTTCCATGCTTAGTTATGTCAACCACATCCATCTTCCTGAATGTGTTTCCGTTATGAAGCAGCTTATCGGCCGTTGCATTCATCCTGATACTACTGCAGCCTCCGAATATCTCCTCCACAGACAGGATATGGTCCTGCAGCTTCCCTTCATCGGCCCATTCCCGAACCGTATCAAGCTTAGATGCATCCTCTATCCTGAAATCACCCGACCTTGTCCGTATCAGGCTCTCCATGGTTCCGCCGCAGCCCAGACTCTCTCCTATATCATTACAGAGCGTCCTTATATACGTACCCTTCGAGCATGCCACACGCATGGTCACCCGCGGAAGGTCGATACTTAAGATATCGATCGAATGAATGGTCACGGATCTTGCCCTGCGCTCCACCGTCTTACCTTCCCTCGCCAGCTCATACAGCTTCCTGCCGTCTATCTTTATTGCCGAGTACATGGGCGGGATCTGCTCGATATCACCCGTGAATTGCCCTATACATGAAACGACATCAGCCTCATTAAGGTTGACGTCCTGTTGCTTTAACACGGTTCCCGATACATCCTGTGTATCTGTAGTGATACCAAGAAGCAGTACCGTTTCATATTCTTTTGTTTTATCCGTAAGAAGATCGCATAGAGAAGTAGCATTTCCTAGACATACGGGAAGGACTCCCGTTGCATCGGGATCCAGCGTCCCTGTGTGCCCTATCTTCTTCTGACGGCATATGCCGCGGAGCCTGGCAACAACATCGAATGAGGTATAGCCCTGCTCCTTATATATGTTTATAATTCCGTTCATTGCGTTTTGGGATTGCTTTATCTCCCTGATCCTGCTCCTTTAACTGTTTCCGGTACTATGTCGCCTGTCTCTCTTCTATTTCTGTTCCTTCCGATCCTGTTCGATCAGTTGTCTTTCTATATGAAGAGACAGGTTATTGAGTACATCATGGAAGGTTCCGTTCATCGTACAGCCTGCTGCCCTTACATGACCGCCGCCCCCGAAATATGAAGCAACCTCAGCCACATCCACCTTCCCGTTCGAACGAAGGCTTACCTTATGCTCCATGGTTCCGATCTCATGCATGAAGATGGCTACCTCCACCCCTTTGGTGACCTGAAGCTGATTCACTATGCCTTCGAAATCCTTACTGTTTACGCCGTAGAACTCCATGGCCTTACGGTCTATACTGCCAGCTATGCACCTTCCGTCCATAAACAGGATGCTCTCAAGCAGGGTACGTCCGAGGATCTGGTTCTGCACATAGGTCTTCTGAAGGAAGGTCTCGTCGGTTATCTTCGACCCGTCGAAATCATACTTGACCAGCCTGCCAAGCGCATCGAAGGTCTTAGGGCCGGTGCAGCTGTATCTGAATATTCCTGTATCATGAGCGATACCCGTGTACAGAGCCTTGGCTACCTCCGCATCCATATATTTATCTTCAAACATATGCGTCAGTATCTCACAGGTCGAGCTCGCCTCCGGTTCCACATGCGATACATCCCCGAAGCCCTGATTGCTGATATGGTGATCTATGCATATGGACTTCTTCGCTCCGAGGAACAGCTTACCTGACTTATCTATCCTCTCAAGGTCTCCCGAATCAAGCGAGAAGAAAACGTCGAACTGACCCGGGTATGCGAAGGTGCTGTCGATCTTGTCATAGCCCTTAAGAAATGAAAATATCTCTGAGGGCTTCTCAAGAAAGATCCTGATGTCCGCATCCTTATATACGTTGCTTAAATAAGAATACAGGCCGAGTACCGCGCCCACGCAGTCTCCGTCAGGCCTCACATGCCCTGTTATCCCTATTGTTCCGGGATTACCTGTTTCTTCCAGTAAATTACTAATCATATATTACTCTCCCTACCGGATATATGACATCCTAAGCATTATCCGTGTCACTGTCTGCAGTATCGTTGCCTGTATCTTCCGATGAAACACTCACATCATCTATAAGCTTGTTCATCTTCATACCGTATTCGATGGATGTGTCTGCAAGGAACCGAAGCTCCGGCGTATTACGAAGGTTCAGATTATGCGCCAGCTGCTTTCTTAAGAAACCCTCAGCGCTCTTAAGTCCCTTCAGTGTTTCTTCTCTGTCCACATCGTCGCCGAGAGTCGAGATCCATACCTTGCAGGTCTTAAGGTCCGGTGCCACCTCTACGTCCGTTACACAGGTCATGGGATCTATTCGCGGATCCTTAACCTCCGAACGGATGAGATTGGCAAGCTCATGCTGAACCTCTGAATTTATTCTTGTATTCTTTATACTGTTCTTACGCATTTTTCCCTGCCTCCTGCCGTCATAAGGAATCCACCGCTCACTTCGTTTCGCGATACCCCCTTATGACAATTCTTATGACATTTATCTGGGCACCTCGACCATCTTATAAGCCTCTACTATGTCAAGTTCTTCGAATTCATTGAAGCCTTCGAATACAAGACCGCACTCGAAGCCGGCCTTAACCTCCTTGACATCATCCTTGAACCTCTTAAGAGATGCAAGATTACCCTCGAAGATCTGCTCGCCCTCATGGCTGATACGTACCTGGCAGCCTCTTTCGAATACACCGTCAAGCACATAGGAACCGGCGATGTTTCCGACACCCGAAGCCTTGAATATCTGTCTGATCTCGGCATGTCCGAGCACCTTCTCCTCGAATATGGGATCAAGCATTCCCTTCATGGCTGCCTCAACATCCTCGATAGCCTTGTAGATTACATTATACAGTCTTATATCAACGCCCTCTGTCTCGGCAATGTTCTTCGCCGTTGCATCGGGGCGTACATTAAAGCCTATGATTATCGCATTGGAAGCAGAAGCAAGAACAACATCGGATTCGTTGATCGCGCCTACGCCGCCGTGGATGACCTTTACAACAACCTCTTCGTTGGTAAGCTTGACAAGACTCTCCTTGACTGCCTCGACAGAGCCCTGAACATCGGCCTTGATGATGAGGTTGAGTTCCTTAAGATTACCCTCCTGTATCTGATTGAACAGATAATCAAGGGACATCTTGTTCTTGGTATCGTCAAGCAGCTTGACCTTGTTCTGTGCGATAAAGGTCTGCGCGAAGTTCTTCGCTTCCTTGTCATTCTCAGGTGAAACGAAGATCTCGCCTGCACCGGGAACATCATTAAGTCCCAGGATCTCAACAGGTGTTGAAGGACCTGCCTCCTTAACTCTTCTTCCCTTATCATCGATCATCGCGCGGACCTTACCGTAGCATGCTCCTGCCGCGATGTAATCACCTACCTTAAGAGTACCCTTCTGTACCAGTACCGTAGCCACGGGCCCACGTCCCTTGTCAAGCTGGGCCTCTATAACAAGACCTCTTGCCTTTCTCCTCGGATTAGCCTTAAGCTCGAGTATGTCTGCCGTTAAGAGGATCATGTCGAGCAGGTTGTCGATACCCTCGCCCGTCTTCGCCGATACAGGCGCGAACACCGTGCTTCCGCCCCAGTCCTCTGGAATAAGATCGTATTCCGAAAGCTCCTGCTTAACCCTGTCAAGATTAGCGCTCGGCTTATCTATCTTGTTTACCGCCACTATTATCTCTATGCCTGCTGCCTTGGCATGATTGATCGCCTCTACGGTCTGCGGCATTACACCGTCATCCGCAGCCACAACCAGGATGGCTATATCCGTTGAATTGGCACCTCTCATTCGCATCGCCGTGAATGCTTCATGACCGGGCGTATCAAGGAAGGTGATCTTCTGATCGTTTACCTTGACAACATAAGCGCCTATGTGCTGCGTGATTCCGCCTGCCTCACGGTCGATCACATGAGTATTACGTATACAGTCAAGGAGCGATGTCTTACCATGATCGACATGTCCCATTACGCAGATAACGGGCGGACGCTTGGCCATCTTG
>JAILNV010000034.1 GCA_024691125.1 Lachnospiraceae bacterium
GAACGTATCCCTAGCTCTATCTTTTGATGATAGTTTTAGAATTTGTTTATACTCTCTGGCTTTCTCCCTGAATATGCTCTGATATATTTTATCCGTGTATATTCCGTATTTGGCATTGCCCATATCAACATAATCTCGAAGGGCATCGGTAAATTCTTTTCTGTAATTCTCCTCCTGAAGGAAGGCGCCAATAAAATCGCTATCCCTTTGATTGATGTATTTAGTAGCGCCACCTGCCTTTTGATTGATGAAATCAATGACAATATCGAGCATTACCTGCCTTAAGCTCTTTGCTGTTGGGCTTTCTACTAAAAGCATTGCAAGATTCAGAAATGATCTAAAATCAAAAATAGCTAACTGCGGTGTTCGGTTACTGATGTTCCCGACATTTATGTCGGGAACATCCTGCTCGCTAACGCAAGCAAGGAATTCATTCAATCTCTTGCCTTTTAACACCTCATATCCATTGCCTGAAATCTCTTCCTGATTTTCACTTACATATCTTTCTACGGTTCTAAGCTCTACTTCAAAGTATGTAGCAACCATACTTTTCGTAAAGCACAGCTTATCTTCAAAAAATATACCCTGAATTAAAATGGTACCCATAGGAGGACAGTGAGCCTGACAGAAAAGCCGGCAGAAATGAGGCCGCAATAAACCTGTATAAAATGTTTTCTGTCCATACCAAATGAGCATTCGCGTCTTATTGTACGTATTATATTTTGGGGCCTATGGGTACTATTTTCTTCCGAGAATCTGAATTCCTCTGAAATGATTTCTAATGCTTTTTCTGCTGTTATCTTATATTAGTATTCGTATGGCCGTCTTAAATTTCTTGCTACTCTATTATGTTCTTTATCATATCATTGTATTGCGGATGCATGTATTAATGGATTTGCTGTAGAATCTGTTTGCTCACTTGTAAATAATCATGTATGCTAAGTTGGATAGCACAGTTTTGGGCTATGTTCATTCTTGTAAATATGTTGTTTCTGTAACTGATAAGGTTATCCGTGTTCGAAGAGAACTGCTGAGAAAGATTTATGAGGCCTGGCTTCAATCTCCCTCCTTTCTTACCATCCGAAAGGTCATGGCAAAGGAATCCCTGGATCTTGTGAAGCTTGGTTTTGACCCTACCGAATATCTGGATTCGATTTTTCGGACCTATGGGAAGCCGTCCCAGGATATGGATCTTCTATGGGAACGAATGGAGCGTCTGGACCCTAAAAAAGTAGAGACTACCTGTCTCGCCACAATCCAGGTTTTACTGGAGAGCGGTCTGTTCATTGGCACTTATAAAAAAGTAATGTTTCATCCGAGTTTTGAAGAAAAACTATATCAGGCTTATCCGGAGCAGTCTGTTGAGGATGGGATAAAAAACGCGGGGTTGGATCCACGGTTGGTTGGCCGTTATCGAATGAACTTGCTGATGAAAAAATTCGATAATCGTATCATTAAGGAAAACGGCCCAGATGGGGTGCTTCCCTATGACCAGCTCTTGGAAAGCTATAAGGACCATCCATATGTGCAGGAGATCCAGGAAAACGGTCTGGTCCTACGAGATGCTTTTTTCAATGATGCATCATGTCTTTCTGGACTCTCCATAGAGGAGATCCTGGCTGTTTTTGAGATTTCCGCAGACGCGATGGGTCCCAGAGACAAAGCTAAAGCCAAGGCCAGGCTTGTCAAATGGAAGATGAAAGATGATCAGGTGAGCGGGGAGAGCCCTCTCCTCATTAAAATCAATCGTAACAGAATCGTGGCTCTCGAGAAGATAATAGATGACCATTGGAAGGAATTGGGGAAGGGACTCCCTTCGCTTACGCTGCTGCAAAAGAGGGAGGTATTCCAGGAGATCCAGGCGTTTGCCCATGAACGACACCTCCCCGGTGAGATCGGTACGATCCTGAAGGCCATGGGTGTCAACCGAAGCTCCTTTTATGGCTGCCTTGCCAATGAACGTTATGGGATCGCTGAGGCCGAGAAGGAGAAGCAGGACGAAGTTGACGCTGAAATGATCAGAAAGGTGTATGAGTATAAAGGGTTCAAAAAAGGGGTCCGGTTAGTCTGTATGATGCTTCCTCATATCTGTGGAGTTACTTTTAACATCAAGAAAGTAAGAAGGCTCATGCGCAAGTATGGGATGAACTGCGGTGTAAGGAAACCCAATCAGGCAAGAAGGAATTCCAAAGAATTTATGGATACCCATGTGAAGCCCAATCTCCTGAAACGCCGGTTCCGATTGGGAAGGCCAAACAAATATCGGCTGACGGATGTCACATACATGGATTTTGGACCATGTGATAAGAACGGCAAAAGGCAAAGGGCTTACGGATCCGCGATGATCGACAGTGTTACCGGAAAGCTGATCACTCTAAACGTATCCATCCACAATGACGAAGACCTTGTTCTGGAAACGCTCCGCCTGGCAGAGGAGTATCCGTGGATAGAAGGTGGAATGATCCATTCGGATCAAGGAATTCTTTATCTTTCTGATGAGTTTCAGAAGAAGGTCAAAGAGATGGGCCTGAAACAATCTATGTCTAAAAGAGGTAATTGCTGGGATAATTCTCCTATGGAAAGCGTATTCGGTCATATCAAAGATGAAGTTGATTACTCGTCTTGTCAGGACATTGAGGAACTCCGGACTCTCCTGGAGCGGTATGCCTGGTATTATAATAACGAACGACCAATGATGAACAGGTTAAAAATGACCCCTATCGAGTATGAGGAATACCTTTGCTCCCTGAACGAAGAGGAATTCCAGGCATACCTGAACGGGGAGGCAAAGATCTACCTGGATAAAAAAGAGGAAGCTAAGAAGTTAGCTATCAAACGAGCTAAGACATTAGGCATTGATAACATTATGGAGGATAAAGGACATGGAGAATCAGGCAAAGGGAATGAATGAACAGGCCACCGAGAACACCACAAACGCTGGAACTTCTGCTACGGCAGGTGCCCAGGGC
>JAILNV010000048.1 GCA_024691125.1 Lachnospiraceae bacterium
GGAAACGGATATGATGTCTGCAGGCTCATAAAGGAGCAGGAGGATGTTCCTGTGATCTTCCTTACCGCTTCGGATGCGGAGGTAAATGTTGTCATGGGACTTGAAATGGGTGCGGATGATTATATCTGCAAGCCTTTCAGGATAAACGAACTTATGGCAAGGATAAAGGCGGTCTTAAGAAGGAGCGGGCGCGGTACCGAAACTGCCGTTGAAAGGATCGGAAACATATATGTCTATACCGGCGAGGCGAAGGTTACAAAAAAGGATGAAAAGACCGGCAGGGAAGAGGTGATCGAACTTACCGCGCTTGAATACAGGCTTCTCCTTACATTTATCAATAACAGGGGGCAGGTCCTTACAAGGGCCGGCCTCCTTCAGGACATGTGGGATGTAGACGGCGACTTCGTGAACGACAATACGTTAACGGTTTACATAAAACGTCTCAGGGACAAGATCGAGGAGAACCCGTCGGAACCAAAGATCATAAAGACCGTGCGTGGAATGGGCTATATTACGGACAGATAATTCGGGATGAAAATGAAAAACAGATATCTGAGAAATAAAATAATAAAAATGATGTATCCGGAAATAGAGGAGCTGAATACATATCTGGAAAAGGTCTTATCGGGTGATGATCCGCCCGAAATTCTCGATATAGAAGAGGGCGAACGGTCCATTTTAAAGAGCAATATCTACAAGGTTACCACCAAGCTCAAATACCAGAAGGAGCTTTTAAGACAGGATAAAGTCGCTCTTGCCACGGCAATGGCCGATATAAGTCATCAGCTGAAAACTCCCCTGACGTCAATGATGGTCATGAACGATCTTTTAAAAAGCGAAGAGGACCGTGATAAACGGGAGGAATTCCTTAAGACCCAGTCGGATCAGCTTGACAGGATGAACTGGCTTATACAGACCCTCCTTAAACTTTCCAAGCTGGATGCAGGTTCAGTTGTGCTGACAAAAGAGGATGTGCCTGCGGATGACCTTATAAAAGAGGTCATGAAACCCTTTGAGATACAGCTGGATATAAAGGACATTTCATTTGAGAGAAAAATCCCCGATGCTTTTGTAATGTGTGATAAAAACTGGACCGTTGAAGCCATACAGAATATCGTGAAAAACTGTATCGAGCATATGGATAAGGGAGGGAGCCTTAAGGTATCCCTGACCGATACGAGCATTTTCTCTCAGATACAGATAAGCGATACGGGGTGCGGGATTGCAACGGAGGATATCCCACATGTTTTCGAGCGCTTTTACAGGGGTAAGAATGCAGGAAAGGACAGTGTCGGAATAGGACTTGCCCTTGCAAAGACAATAATAGAGAGTCAGCATGGGGAAATAAGTGTGGAGAGTGAAGAAGGTCTTGGAAGCACCTTTGAAATAAAACTCTATAAAACGATAATATGACAAAATCGTAATACTACAGTCACCGGATTGTAATGCCGGTCATATATCCTCTTCTCATAGGAAATCAATATTTAAATGAGAAAGGAAGTATAATCATGGAAATACTAAAGATCAGAAACCTGTGTAAGGTTTACGGAAAAGGAGAAACCGAGGTCCATGCCTTAAAGGATGTTTCATTTGACATTGAGCAGGGCGAATTTGTTGCCATCGTGGGCCCTTCGGGGTCCGGAAAGTCAACTCTTATGCATATACTGGGAGGAGTTGATGTTCCCACTTCGGGAACGGTAAACATTTCGGGAACGGATATAAGCGGACTTGACGAAACCAGGCTTGCAATATTCAGAAGAAGGCATATAGGACTCATATATCAGTTTTACAATCTCATTCCCATCCTTAATGTGGAAGAGAATATGACTCTGCCTATCTTACTGGACAAAAAGAAGCCTGACAGGAAGCTCCTTTTGGAACTTGTTGATAAGCTTGGATTATCGGATCGCTTAAAGTATCTTCCTAACCAACTTTCGGGCGGCCAGCAGCAGAGGGTATCCATCGGAAGGGCACTCATGAACCATCCCTCACTGCTTTTGGCGGATGAACCGACCGGAAACCTTGATTCAAAAAACAGTAAAGAGATAATCGCCCTCCTCAGAAAATTCAATAAAGAATACAATCAGACAGTCATCATAATAACACATGATGAGAGGATAGCTTTAAGCGCGGACAGGGTCATAACCATAGAAGACGGTCAGATCACAAGGGATACAAAGGATATAATGGACAGACCGGTCTCATTTGATATAGATGCGGAGGTGGATGAGTAATGAATATCATTTTGAAACTCACCGAAAAGCATCTTTTGGAGAATAAGAAACGTACCGTGGTTACGATCCTTGGTATTGCGGCATCCTCTGCACTTATCACGGCTATCCTTGTGGGAGTATTTTCTTTTTTTAAGTTTTTCGGTACGGTCAACCGTATGACAGACGGAGATGTTCACGCTGATTTTGGAGGTGTCAGCTGGCAGGATGTTGAAACGCTTAAGAATGACGAAAGAATCCGGATCGCAGGTGCTATATCAACGGACCCGACAATAACCGGGATCAGGGTTCCGGGCGATAAGGAAGAACGTTTCAGGATTGGTAATGTAATGCATGGAGATGCTGATCTTTTCAGCCAGCTTGTTGTGGATGATCATGAAGGAAGGCTTCCCGAAACTTCGAATGAAGTTGCAGTTGAAGAGGCGTTTCTTGAAGATAACGGTTTTGACCTTAAAATAGGTGATAAGATCACTTTTGAACAGGGAAACAGATATGAAATAGAACCGGATGGTAACAGGATATACTATGCCGGCAGTTACAGGTCGGAAGAACAGTTTGAGACACTGAGTACGGATACCTGTACCATCACTGCTATCCTCCACGAAAACAGACCAACCAAAGGTTATGATATCCTTCGCGGGATGGAGAAGGGCACTCCGGTTGGCTTAGATGATAAGGGCAGGCCCTATCTGCATTGCCGTGTCACACTGAGAAACCCTGACTATACATCGGTGCTTCAGTTAAGGCAGATAGAGGAAGACCATAAGCTTCATATCGATGACATTAACTCTGAGTTTATGATAAGTGTTTTTGCCATTAAGGGAATGGGCGAAGCCTATATCCAGTTTTTTATGATGACAGGTATTGCCCTGCTTATAGTTGTTGCTACTTCAGTCGTGCTTATATATAACGCGTTCGGTATGTCCCTTGCCGAAAAGATCAGATATCTTGGCATGCTTGCAAGTGTGGGTGCGACAAAGTCCCAGAAGAGGGCTTCGATATATTATGAAGGCCTTGTGCTTGGGATCGTGGGAATCCCGCTCGGCATACTTACGGGTATCCTGGGAGCTGCGGTTACGCTTAACGTACTTGGCAGCAGGCTCCTTGAAACAGAGGTTATCGTCGGGGCGGAAGGAATGCGGGGAGGTATTCCCATTGTAGTCTCACCGCTTGTTATCCTTGCGATAGTCATACTTTCCTCGATCACGATCTTTATCTCGGCACTGATTCCCGCGATCAAGGCATCAAACGTAATGCCTGTGGATGCCATGCGTCAGACAAATATAGTAAAGGTAAGGGCGGGAAAACTTAAGACAAATCCTTTTATAAAAAATATCTTCGGTTACGAAGGAGTGCTTGCATGCAAAAATATTAAGAGAAACGGTGTAAAGGGAACAGTCATTGTGATCTCGCTGGCGATATCCGTTATCATGTTCCTGACAATTGACTTTTTTGACAAGACTTTCGTAAAGATAAACGAATATGAAATAGATCTGCCATTTGATATGTATGTATCCTGTGCTCCGGATGAAAAGGACAGGCTTAAGGGTGAACTTGAAGCACTTCCGGAAGTAGACAGGGTTGTTGCGGGAGATTATGTTACATATCTTTTCAGACCACAGAATGATGATCCGGATTTTGTGCCCGTAAATGAGAATATATTGGATCCCGAATGTCTTACCGATGAATATAAGACACTGCCGGAAAAAACAAACGGGATAATGGTCATTACCGTGGAGGATGCTGATTTTGATGCCCTTCTTGAATCAAACGGTCTTGACAGGGATGATTATTACGGCAATGAATTAAGGGGAGTGATCCTTGACAGCTTCCTGCATACTGAGGGCAGTAAGAGCGTTTTCACTGACACGGTCATCGGACGCAGGGCCTTTTATGATGATCCTGAGCTCAATCCTCCGGCAGTTGAAATAGGCGGCATTGTATCCTATAAGGAGGACAATTACATATGCAACCTTGTGCCCAAGAAAACGGTGGATGTGTATGTGCCTGCTTCAATGTGTTTTAAAAAGGCAGCCGAGAATATAGACAGCAGTGCGTTAAGTTATACTTTTGGTGTATTCCATACCGGAGATCCTAAGGTATTGGAAGAAAAGATCGGCGATCTGACTGCAAACGGTGATTATCATAACTGTGTGGTACATAACCTGGCGGATTCGATCGCTGTAATGGATACGGTATCTCTGATGCTTAATACTGCCATGTACGGATTCACGATACTTCTGACCCTTATAGCGATGGCCAATATAGTGAATACCATATCCACTGCCGTACTTATGAGAAGGCAGGAGTTTGCCATGTTTCGGTCGGTGGGAATGGAAGAAAAGGGCATTAGGAGGATGCTTTTGCTTGAAACATTTTTGTATGGATTCAGAGCCCTGCTCATAGGCATCCCGATCTCACTGCTTCTTAGCTACCTTATGTTCAATACGATCGCAAGCAGGGTGTTTGCCTTTGAGCCTGACTATCCCATGTACATTATCATGATCTTTGCGGTATTTGCCGTTGTGGGCCTGTGCATGCTCCTAAGCTCCAATAAGATCAAGAATGACAATATCATAGAAGCCCTTAAGGAAGATGCTGTATAAAGCTTAAAATCAGTGTGAAACAGACCCAAATCCGTGCAGGATGGGTCTGTTTTTCTGGTTTGCGCGCCATGGGCGTGCTCTAACGGGTGCAAGTCCCGAGTACGCGTAGGCAACGACGAAGTACATAGCTGAACAGCAAGGGTGTCCATCGTGAGGTGGAATCTGAAGCAAGCTGTAGGCAAACCCTTGGCCTGACGAACAGGAACCACATATAAGGCTGGGAAATACGGATAAGTCGGCCAGAAGCGACGAAGTCCAAAAGGTTGCCGGAAGGACCAGTAAATGTGGCAGGTAGATGAGGGGGAAGAGCGCACACCTTAAGCGTGGAGGTCTCACAGGCGGTCCCATTAGCCGTAGTAACAACGAACTGTGAGAAGTCAGCAGAGCCCATAGTAGTGAAGAAGTCCCTGTAATGGGGATGGAGCGAAGAGGCGAACAATCAATCAGTTGAAGTACGTTCCACTTCGTAGCCGGAGCAACGTCTGTCGATAACGTCAAAGGCGGCAAGGGCAAAAGGGGCAGAAAGGAAACAACGCATGGACACAAGTAGTCTCAATGGTAGACTACTACGCCGAAAGGCGTGTTACTTGTTAAGTTGATTGAACCGCCGTATACCGAACGGTACGTACGGTGGTGTGAGAGGTCGGGGGGCATGTTGCCCCCTCCTACTCGATTTATACCGGATTCTATTCGTTTTGTATATGTTTCCATGCATCTTCCCGATAATGTATTTTGAAATACCCATCAAGGTAAACAAGAACCCAGAGAAACAGTACTTGTATGATCATGAAGAGCGTAACAAGGTTAATGTCTATATATTTGCGGATACCATCTCCGAATATGATAACGATTGCAAGAGATGCAAATAATACTCTCTGTGACAGACTGCACCAGCGCTTTCTGTAATAAAGCCATATTCTATATACACCATAACCGGCCCCGGCAAGGCAGATAAGTGTAAGTATAGCTGAAAGGAAGCCGTCCATACTGCTCCAGATCCACATAGCAGGTGTATATACAAAATCCCACATATCAATCACGAATGTCGGATGTTTGATAAGACAGCACAAAAGCGTAACTAAAAGAGCCCCCTGTGCAATATTTTGGTTCTTCACAGAATTCTGTGCCTTATTGTCTGCATTTTTTATAGCGGTATTCTTGGCTCTGACAGCTTCGGATACCTTTTTGTCAGCGGTTCGTTTATATTCTGCGATATTTTTTGCAGCCTTCTGCTCGGCGGCCTCCTTAGCTGCCTGAGCATCCAGCACCGCTTTTACATTCGACATATCTACCTTCTTTTCAGCGTCAGAGAGATGGGCCCGAGTGTTGGTGAGCTCTTCTGCGAGCCTCTCTTGCTCTTTCCTCAATAGCAACCCGGCGTTGTTCCTCAAGTCGTCGTTGCTCTTCGTCAGCGAGCGATTGATTCTCTGCACGGACGACAGCTCTGCTCTGAGACCGGCTGTTGCTGATGTCAGCTCGGATATCTGCGATGAGAGTTTCTGTATCGTCTCTATGTCTTCCGGCCTGCCCTGGACCTTTAGGTGCTCCCATTCCGGCATTATCCGATCCAGTTGTGCCTGCAGGTCGGATACTGTTATGGACAAGTTCTGTATCTCGTCTGCCTGCTTCTGAATTGTCTCTGACTGTTTTTGCAATATCAAGTCCTGCGATTGCCGATTCGAGTTCGTCATAGTATTGGCTGAGTTCTGTGTCAGATCTCCGTTCTGAGATCCTGTGTTCATTCTGTCTTTCAAATTCATGTGTCAGTGCCTCCTTGTTCACTTCCATCCCGGCAAAGGTTTTTTCTATATTGCTGTCACGGACTTTATTTCCATTTTCGTTTTGGAATGCGATATGCTTCCTCTTTTCTTCCCACTGTACCGACCATCCCCTCTGCTTCATGCCGGATATAAACTCTTCCCGGCTGGCAGACTGGGGGATTGCCTCCATAAGGGCTATGGCACAGTCAGCGACAAAACTCTGCTTGGTATTGTTGATCAGCAGATTATATTTATCTTTGTTCCAGGCTGTAATCTCACCTTGTTCGATTAGGGATCCGTCAAAATGATGTCCTTTTTCAGCTATCGATAATCCTCTCTCCCGACAGAGGTCATTGGTAAACTCTTTTTGTTTTTCAAGATCCTTCTTGGTCTGATGAAGCTTGCGCCCGTCGATATATGACACACTGTTTACAACTATATGACAGTGCAGATGATCCTTATCCTGATGGACACTTATGACATACTGATGCTCCGGAAAGAATTTCTCTGCATATGCCTTTCCGATTTCCAGAACTTCTTCAGGCGTGATCTTTTCATCCTTATGAAAACTGATGATATTGTGAGCGTACATCCTGCCGGAGTCTTTATCCCAGATCTGTTTTTCCCTGATCCATGTCTGATATACTTCATCATAGTTTATGGAGTCTCCGTCATAGGGCCCCTCGATAAAGACATATCCCTCTTTGACCTTTTCATCACGAAGGACATATTCGAGAACATTTCTCATAGCGCCGTGACTTTTTGTTGATTTATTGACGACCTTATTGATTGCCATATATCTTCACTCTCCTTCCGATAGATGCCAAGCTGAGTGGCTATATTTTCTAACTCCTGAGCTGATGGGACATAGCCCTGCCCATTTGCGACATGAGCCATCTGATTAACATTTGCTGCCAGACCGCGGAACTGTCGTTCCTGATCAGCGAAGGTTTTACTTATTTCTTTTAGGACTGCAATCTGATCAGAGGGTGTTATGATCGCTCCCCGGACTGCGTTGATAACATAAGCCTGTTGTGTCAGCCCGGATTCCTTTACTTTGTTTTGGAAGTCTGCATACTCTATGCCATTCATTCGTATGGTGACTGATTTATTTCTTTTGCGATTTGCTTTATTCATAGTTTTATTTTCCTTTCAGATTAATGATGTTGCAGGCAGGGTTCCAAGGGGATGCAATCTCCTTGGCGGGATGCAAGGGTGGAACCCTTAGACAGTCAGACGGAATATCGCGAAAAACATCCGGGGGATGATTTTCGGGGTGTGAAGCCGGACTGTCGTGCTCCGGTGTGCAGAGGTCGGACAGACCTTGCTGGGGGATCCAAGGGGGCAAAGCCCACTGGCAAGTTTAGCGAAAGCGGAAAAGCCCAAAGGCTTTTTCGGTGCAGCGGTGTGTTGTGGCTTGCCACAATGCGAAACTTGCCTAATCACCCACCGACGATTTAGAAGCTTAGGCGGTCGGCGGCAGGTGATTTGTGGTTTTGCGATTTGGCCGGGAGGAAGATGCCTGATGCCGGTGAAGAGAGCTCGAATATCGGTTCCGGAAGGAAATGATATTCGGCTCGATGATCCGGCAAACGAAGAAGGAGCGA
This sequence comes from Lachnospiraceae bacterium, assembly GCA_024691125.1. Lineage (GTDB taxonomy): Bacteria > Bacillota > Clostridia > Lachnospirales > Lachnospiraceae > UBA2868. Next base: position 8,205 of record JAILNV010000048.1, read on the forward strand.
AACAGTCCGGTGAACTGTTTGCTCCTTCGCAGTGATCAGGTATTGAACGAACCGGGAGGAAATGAAGTCGGTGCGAAAAGCACCGGTCTCATTTCCGGTAAATCGCCAAGGTAGCACCTTGATATGCTTAGTTGCATACAAGAAGCCTCTCCAACTCATCAAAGTCATAATCCCGTTGCTTGAAATTACAAAATGAATTCTTCTTAGCAGGGTAATTCTGCATGGTGCCGGGACGGTTTAATCTTTCCTTGCACCAGGCTTTGATGGTATCGAAATTATAACAGCCCTTATAGCCACGATCCTTGATACGGTTTATGTGATAATCAACATTATCTTTGCCGAATTCTGATACCAGATCATCATATTCAGAGTCGGTGAGTGTGTCCGTCATACACACTCTATGATTATTAGATATATCAGTATTAGATATATTAGTATTATATTGTGGCTGATTTTCCGGCTGCGGATTACCGGTATCCCGATTTACCGTATCCGGGTTTTCAGGACACGGTGAAGATGATGTTGTTTGTTGGGGTTCCTCCTCGCCATAACCGTTATCCGGATCCGAATGTGATGTAAGTACCGGGGTTTCATGAACCTCCAGATTTGTGGAATCAAATTGTCCCCTATTTCCCCTGTTCTGCTCTCTTGTGACATATCCCTTTTCAATCAAACTGTTAAGTGTCTTAGCAATCTTCTCCTTTCCGTCAGGAAGGATCTGACCAAGCCCTACGATTGTCAGATGCCAGTTATCCGGAAGAGATAAAAGAGTCAGAAGCATTCCTCTCTCGGTAAGAGACAAGCTTTTGTCTTTCATGATCCGCTGGGATACCATTGTATATTGTCCTTGTGTTTTGTTCTTTAATACT
>JAILNV010000071.1 GCA_024691125.1 Lachnospiraceae bacterium
GATTCACATATCTGTTCGAGGGTGTCACATCCGGGAAGACTGTACTGGAGCGTACATATACGGTCGTTTATCTTGGAGGTATAAACCTCTTTAACAATGGATTCGGCCACTCTGGCTTCCAGTCTGCTTTCGGAGATCCTGTTTTCACCGGTTGATTCCCTTTTGATGATACGGGTATCTGTATAAGTGATGGGATCGACATTCTCACCCCTCCAGATCCTTTCAAGCAGACCGATGCATGTCTTCCCCATTTCCCATCTGTACTGATCTACCGTTGTTATTCCGGGAGAGTGGTAGGATGATGAATCTACATTGTCAAAGCCGGTGATATACAGATCACCGGGGATCTTTATTCCATGGGATGCAGCTGCCTTGCAGGCTCCCGTAGCTATCCAGTCGTTGGCGCAGATTATCGCCTGGGGAAGCTTCCCGGAATGCTGCATATATACTTTTTCGAATCCGTTAACACCGCATTCGGCGGTAAAGCTCTCTGAATAGAAACGAATACTCTCGGCAGGAAGACGGTGCTCCTTACAGTAACGCTTTAGGGCTTCGGTCCGCATTATATTCTCGTAGTTGTCGGAAGGTCCCATCAGGAACCAGAAATCCGTAAGTCCAAGATCTTCATGAAGGTACTCTATCATGGACGTCATGGCAGAGCTGTTATCTATGCCCACATAGTAGAAGTCAGCAATACTGTTAGCAAGAGCCAGAACCGGTTTGCCGGATGCGGCCGCCGCACGTACTATGTATGAGGCCCCCCTTGCTCCGTATATATTTCCGCCCGAATTGCCTACGTTGCTGATATCCAGCAGGATCCCGTCAAAATCATTAAGGTCGGGAAGACGGTAGATGCTGTATTCACCGCAGTTATGAGCTGCATCATATCCTGCATATCCTGCACTTCGGAAAATATAAAGATTAATATCTTCTTCGGCATTGTTTATGGCTTCGCAGAATCCGGCGATCCTTTCATATGTGAAGGCACGTTTGGCGTCATTTAAAATATAGATTATTTTCTTCATGGTCTACTCCTGAATGTTGATATCATTACTGATACCGGCGATATCAAGCCTTGCCTGTTTGGAAAGTGCCTTGGGAGACAGGCCGTATTCCTTTTTAAAAGCACGGTAGAAGCTTGAATAATCATCGAAACCATGCAACTGACATACCTGGGATGCGGGTATCCCCGCTATTATGGCATCATGACACATTGTCAGCCGTCTTTTTGTAATATATCGGTGTATAGAAATGCCAATATTATCCTTGAAAACATGAGACAGATAATATTTGCTGAGAAAGAAGTGATTGGCTATCCGGTCAAGTGTCAGTTCCTCGTCAATGTTATTGTCTATATATGTGCAAATGTTTTTATACAGTGAATCCTGCCGTTCCGGAATGGGTTTGTTGAACTGCTCATAGGCCAGCCTGTTTACCGTCAGTCCGAGATCGGAGATGAGTATAAGAATCCGGGTGTCTTTGCCGAAACGGTTGCCTTTCTGTTCTTCAATAATGCTGTAGAGCCTGTTGAGAATAAGACTGAAAGCCGTCCTTTCGGTATGGATGAGATAGCAGCTTTCCTTTTTTATAAGTTCCGGGAAATAGTTAAGATCAGGGCTGACCTCGATCATATGGTTAAAAAAAGGAACGCTCAGCCAAAGGTCGAAACGGCGGTACGGAACATCGAAATCTTTAACGAAAACCCCATGGGCAGTATTGGGAGGAACAAAAAATATATCACCGTATGAAAGCCGGTAATTATTCCTGCTGATACTGAGTTCAACATTTCCTTCCAGGAAAAAATAGAACTCATAGTAGGGATGCGAATGAAGCCCTGTCCTCTTTACCGGCCCTGTGTCACGGTAGTAATAGAGCTCAAAATCCTCGGAAATCATATATTGTCTGTCATCATAATCCGTTGTAAGATTTTTCTTCATAATAATTCGCGTAGAATACGGCGGGTGCAGCTGCATACCGTGCTCAGTCGTTAACAATAATACTGTCGTCTTCTTTTTCCGATTCGAATTTCGAAATATCGAGATTGCCAGGATCCTGTCCTATGTAAGCGCTTATTCCCCCGTCTATGTATATAACCTGTCCATTTACAAAGTCGGAAGCCGGAGAAGCGAGAAATACTGCAAGTCCCTTTAGTTCGTCCGTATGTCCCCACCTCTGTGCCGGGGTTTTGGAGCGGATGAAACGGTCAAAAGGATTGATGGAACCGTCTTCGCCTCTGGCCCGAAGAGGGGCAGTCTGAGGAGTGGCTATATAACCCGGGCCTATGCCGTTGCACTGAATATTGAACTGTCCGTATTCAGAGCAGATGTTTCGTGTGAGCATCTTAAGTCCACCCTTTGCGGCAGCATAAGCGGATACGGTTTCGCGTCCGAATTCGCTCATCATTGAACATGCGTTGATTATCTTGCCGCCTCCCTTTTTGATCATGGAAGGAATTACGGCTTTACTGCATATGAAAGGACCGGTGAGATCCACGTTAATAACCTGGTTCCACTGGTCTAGGGACATTTCGGTCATGGGAATACGTTTTATTATTCCGGCATTGTTAACGAGGATATCGATAGTTCCGAATCTTTCTTCAACATTTTCAACAAATGATTTTACCTGAGCTTCGTCTGTAACATCACATACGGCTCCGTATACGTCAAAGCCGGCATCTTTATATTCTTTAACGGCCTTCTCAACACGCTCCGCATTGGAGCTGTTAAATACAACAGTGGCGCCTGCTTCGGCAAAAGCCATTGCGTAAGCCATCCCCAGTCCGTAAGAAGCCCCTGTTACCCATGCTACTTTTCCATCCAGACGAAAACTGTCAAGAACTCCTGTCATAATAAATCCTCCATATTTATATTGAATATAATATAATACAGTTATACATTTTATTATATTGACCTAAAATATAAAAAGCAAAGTAAAACGTCAATGAAAGCAACAATTGCAATATTAACAGCAATTTTATCAGTGTAGAAAGAATCGCGAAATTTATATAATGATAGTTACCGGTATATGAATAAAATACAAAGTACGGAGGATCAACAGTGGATACGATAAGGATACATCCGAATGATAATGTAGTGGTTGCTTTGCACGATATTAAGAGCGGAACAGCAGTAAATACAGGTGATATGCCTGTTTGTGTATCAGGGGATATAGGAAGAGGTCATAAGATAGCCATAAGCGATATTCCGAAGGACAGTCCGGTGATAAAGTACGGTAACAGGATAGGTATTGCTAAAGAAGATATAAAGGCAGGAAGCTTCGTGCACACCCATAATGTCAGGACTGCTCTTTCGGAAGAAGCAGAGTATGAATACAGGCCTGTCATAAATAAGCTTCCGGAAATGAAGGGCCGGACTTTTATGGGCTACAGGAGGGAGGACGGAAAAACCGGAATACGTAATGAAATCTGGATAATACCTACGGTAGGATGCGTTAATTCAATTGCAGAGAATCTTGTAAGGGACAATCAGGATCTTGTAAGGGGATCGGTTGACGGTCTGCATTGTTTTACCCATCCTTACGGCTGTTCCCAGATGGGAGACGATCATGCGACAACCAGAAAGCTGCTTGCAGCTTTGGTACGTCATCCAAACGCAGGCGGCGTCCTTGTCCTATCACTGGGATGTGAGAATCTTACGGAGGAGCAGTTCAGAGAAGAGCTTGGGGAATGGAACGATGAAAGGGTTAAGTTCCTGACCTGCCAGAAGGTTGAGGACGAGATGCTGGAAGGAAGGCGGCTTCTTAAGGAGCTTAGTGCATATGTCGGGCAACAGAAGAGGGAAGAGACAGACGCATCTGAGCTTATTGTAGGAATGAAGTGCGGAGGCTCGGACGGACTGTCCGGAATTACCGCCAATCCTACGGTAGGAAGGTTTTCCGACAGACTGATCGCAATCGGCGGCTCTACGGTACTTACGGAGGTTCCTGAAATGTTCGGTGCAGAGTCAATGCTGTTTAACCGCTGCAGGGACAGAGAAACCTTCGATAAAGCTGTTGCAATGGTTAACGGATTTAAGAAGTATTTCACGGATCACGGTCAGGTGGTCTATGAGAACCCGAGTCCCGGGAACAAGGCGGGAGGCATAACAACCCTTGAGGATAAATCCTGCGGCTGCGTTCAGAAGGGCGGAAGTGCACAGATAGTCGATGTGCTTGGATATGCGGAACCTGTTAAACGAAAGGGACTTACACTGCTTTCCGGTCCCGGAAACGATATGGTGTCTACAACGGATCTTACCGCAGCCGGCGTACATATGATACTGTTTACAACAGGCAGAGGTACTCCGTTCGGTGCGCCGGTTCCGACAGTTAAGATATCGACAAACTCTGCATTGTATGAAAAGAAGAGAAACTGGATCGATTTTAACGCCGGTACGATAGCCGACGGAACGGAGACTATGGATGAAGCAGCCGACCGGCTGCTGGATTTCGTCCTTGATATCGCATCCGGTAAGCTGACCAGACAGGAAAACGGTGAGATAAGGGGAATTGCGATATTTAAAGATGGAGTAACCCTGTAAGGTAGTGTTTTGAGTCTTCTCTGAATGGTTACAGTAATTTAAAAACCTGTATGTCATTCAGAATGATAACAAAATATGCAGAAGCAGTATAAACATGGGGAATGATGGGAAAAAGGAGTGGTAATCATGGAACGATTAAGTTATTCGGTATTGGAAAAGATTGGCTATAAAGGATATCTGCTTAAGGATGCACCGGAGAGGGTGCTGCAGTTCGGAGAAGGTAATTTTCTCAGGGCGTTTACTGAAGGCTTTGTTGATATTCTTAATGAGAAGGCTGATTTTAACGGAAAGGTTGTGATATGTCAGCCGCGTCCGCCCAGACCGAACGGGACATATGAGAAGATCAATGAACAGGAAGGGCTCTATACGCTGATCATGAGAGGACAGGAGGATGGTGAAAAGGTAAATAATTCCAGGGTGATATCCTGTGTTTCGAGATGTATAAATCCCTATGTGGAATACGGGGAATTCATTAAATGCGCATCCAATCCACAGCTTCGGTTCATAGTAAGCAATACGACTGAGGCAGGCATTGCCTATGATCCGGAATGCTCATTTGAAGATGATCCGGCATCAAGCTTCCCCGGCAAGCTGACTCAGTTCCTGTATGAGAGATATAAGAATAAGCTTCCCGGCTTCATAATACTGTCCTGCGAGCTTATAGACAGAAACGGGGACGAGCTTCACAGGTGTGTGAACAGCTACATAGAGCAGTGGAAGCTGTCTGAGGAATTCAAGAGCTGGGTTGAGAATGAAAATATCTTCTGCTCGACGCTTGTTGACATGATTGTGCCCGGATTCCCCAAAACCGAGGCTGAGGATCTGTGGGAAGAGCTTGGTTATGTGGATGAGCTTATAGATGCCGCTGAGGTATTCGGCGCATGGATAATAGAAGGACCTCAGAGTATTAAGGATGAATTCCCGGTGGACAGGGCAGGACTGCCGATACGTATTGTGGATAATGTGGATCCGTATAAGAAACGCAAAGTAAGGATTCTTAATGGGGCTCATACCGCCATGGTACTGGGCGCATACCTTGCAGGCAAGGATATAGTGAGGGACTGTATGCAGGATGATGCGATAAGAGGATATATGAACAGGGCTCTTGATAACGAGATAATACCGGTGCTTAAGGGAATAGACAGGAACGAGCTTGAAGAATTCGCGGCTTCGGTTACAGACAGGTTCGCCAATCCCTTTATCGATCATGAGCTTCTGTCCATTTCACTTAATTCCGCAGCCAAATGGAAGGCAAGGGTAATGCCTACCATACTTGAATATTATGAGCAGAGAAAAAAACTCCCGAAGATACTTACGTTTTCCTTTGCGGCATTCTTAAGCTTCTATCATCTCGGAAGAGAGAATGCCGGTGGTGCCCTTAAGGCTGAAAGAAACGGAGAGAAGTTCCTTATAAAGGATGATGAGTGGGTGCTTGAGGAATTCCTTAAGCTTAAGGATGAACCGGATGAGATCCTCGCAGAAGCTATCATAAATAATGAGAAAATGTGGGGGGATTCACTGAAAAACCTTGAAGGATTTAAGGATGAGGTTATAGCGGATCTTGCGCTTATTAAGGAAAAGGGTATGCATGTGGCTATGAAGGAAATATCGGAAAACTGATGCGGTACCAGGGGACCGTCCCCTGGTACCCAACCTCCATTCTAAGACAACTGTCTTACTATACTGGTTCGGCGCTTCTTCTTGGCTTCATATAATATTTCGTCGGCACGTCCTATAAGCGCGGGTATTGATGCATCGGGTGTGCAGACGAACTCAACATAGCCCGTCGAGAACTCAACATAATAGGGTTTGAAGCTGGTCGCATTAAGCTTCTTGCATTTTTCCTTCATGGAAGCGATCATTTTCTTGGGGTCTTCCTTGCCGGTAAAGATATAGAAAGAGATGAATTCATCGCCTCCGATACGTCCGCTGAAGCCGTTGGAGTTGAAAGTATCCTTTAAAATATCGGCGGTATGGGTGAGGGCAAAGTCACCGTCTGAATGTCCGAAAATATCGTTGATCTGTTTAAGGTGATCAAGATCGGAGAAGAAAATGGCAGCCCGTTTGCCTTCGTTTCCCCTGTTGGCGTCTATTACATGCTCCATGAATCCGCGCCTGTTGTAAAGCCCCGTAAGCTGATCATTGGCAGATATGAAGTTGAGTATCTCGTTCTTTTCCTTAAGTGTCTTAAGCGTATCCTCGAGACGTTTCTTGGCCTCCATTTCCTTGCGGCTTATCTGAAGGTAAGCCTGTGCGGTACTTATCTGAAGACCTATGCCGTACAGAGCACCGACAGAATCGGCATCTATCTCACAAAGCATAAGACCATACTGATATTCCTCCGCAAACAGCACAAAGGCAACATATCTGTGTCCCGGTGTTGCAGGATATCGTGAAACAATACCGGTATCCCTGTCTATAACCGGACGTTTCTCGGGTGAATATGATTTTATCCTGCCCTCGTTATATTCTGCAGCAAGATAGAGCACCTTCGGACATACAAATTCCTTGTTTCTCGGGTAGCGCTTCGGCTTCTCAAGAAGGTACAGATATGCACTAAGTGCACCTTGTGATTTAATATGCTCCATTGCGGTTCTGTAGAAGTTCTTGTCGTTGCCTACGTTCTCCATCATCTTCTGTATCATTGCCGGAGCCATCCAGTTCCTGCGTTTGAGCCGTTCATATATCTCATTGCTCTGATGCATTATGAAGGATTCAAGATAGGTATCGGTCACCTCAAAAGCATGGCTCTCGAGTAAAAGACGTTCCTTTGCGTCGGTAATGGATTCAATGTATTCAATAACCTGATGAAGAGTCTCTGTAAATCTTGAAATATTAATATATTCGGCCGCTTCCGAGGTAAACAGGTTACGTATGAGAGTGAGTGAGTCTTCACCAATCTGCTGTCTGTCATTCTGCGTGAGTATTCCCTCACGGATCTTGAGCATCATGGTTATGAAATCAACATAATAGTCTTTACATATGGAAGAGGAGCTGTTCGTGTTCACGCCCTTCATGGATGTCTGTGAAGCACATCTCGCCGCTGCCGCAATATTCGACATATCGGAAGAATCCTTGGTTACCTGCAGTATTTCAAGCATAAGATTGGAACCCTTGGTGCTGTAATAAGCGCATCCGCAGGATCCGCGCTGTTTGAAATGAGCGGGAAGGAGGATTTTCTTGCTGGTATGCTCCCGACATATCTGCAGAGCAAGCTTGAATGCCTTATAGCCCATCTCAATACCGTTCTGATCGGCAGTAGTGAGAGGGGGATCCATCCGTTGAGCCTGTTCCATGTCATCATATCCGGTAACCGCAATGTCTTTGCCCACCACAAGACCGCGCTTCTTGCATACGCGGTAAATACTGATCGCCATTTCATCATTGGCACTTACTATGGCTTCAGCATCCGGATTATTATCAAGGATACGGTCTACAAGGTTATCGACGTTGGTAGAGTAATCGCCGTATTCAATCATCGTATCATCAACCGGAAGCTTATGCACTGCCATGCTGTCAAGGTAGGCGCGTCTTCTGTCTGTGGCATCTGCGTTATTCTTAGGTCCGCTTATATGGAGTATCTTCTTATATTTATGATGTTCGATAAGATGCTCCATGATATTCTTCATGCTGTTGTAATTATCACTCATTATGAAGGTATCTTCCGAATCCTTCTCATATTCTTCCAGTATTACAAGAGGTACCTGTCTGAACTTACTGATGAATTCCTCCTTATTATCCTGGTCGAAATAGATACACAGGGTACCGTAGGAGATTATAAGGACATCAAGCCTGCTTATCAGGGCATAATCATACAAAGCATTAAACTGGTAGTTAAAGGACATGGATCCCTCCGTGTTGCTCTCCTTCCAGAAATCAAATGCATTTCCCTGAGCGCCGAGAAACAACGTAACGTTGACATTTTCATTACGTGCAGCTTCATATATTCCCTCTACCAGTTCCTTGGGATGCTGTGTATGGATATTTCCGAGCATGACTCCGATGTGATACACTTTTTCATCAATAGAAGACATATTTACCTCCTGAAAGAAATAAGATATCCGGTAAATGCATAAACTTGATGATATTATACAATATATTTTAGTTAATTAAAAGATTATTTGCCGAGAAATATGCAAATAGTGTTACTATTCAGAGCGTCTGTCAAAAAATAATAATATTTTTATCTGCTGTTCGGAATCGTTACATGTGCACAAATTAAAAGATTATATATTGGTAAATAATACTATGGAAAATATTATCGGTACGTGGTAGTATACTTGTATACAAGTAAAGGCGCTAAGGACAATCCATATATTTCGGATTGTAACCATTAATGAATGATTTTAAAGAAAAGAGGACGATGATTATGGAAATGACAATGAGATGGTTCGGAACCGGATTTGACACAGTTACGCTTAAGCAGATAAGGCAGGTGCCGGGTGTGACCGGAGTAATAACAACACTGTATGACACCACACCGGGTGAGCTGTGGACAAGAGAAAGGATCAAAGCTCTTAAGGATGAGGTAGAGGCATCGGGACTCCGCATATCCGGTATCGAATCCGTTAATATCCATGATTCTATTAAGATAGGTACGCCTGACAGGGATCAGTACATAGATAATTATATTGAGACACTTAAGAACCTCGGTGAAGAGGATATACACATGGTATGTTACAATTTCATGCCTGTATTTGACTGGACCAGATCGGAGCTTGCAAGGAAGAGGCCGGATGGTTCGACAGTTCTTGCTTATTCACAGAAGGCAATAGATGCTCTTGATCCCGAGACAATGTTTGATTCCATCAAAGGTGATGCCAACGGAGCGGTACTTCCCGGCTGGGAGCCTGAGCGCATGGCCAAGATCAAGGAGCTGTTCGAGGCATATAAGGATGTTGACGAGGAGAAGCTGTTTGAGAACCTTAAATACTTCCTTGAGAGGATAATGCCTGTATGTGATAAGTATGATATAAACATGGCTATACATCCGGATGATCCCGCATGGTCTGTATTCGGACTTCCCAGGATTATAATAAACCTTCCCAATATCCAGAGGATGATGAAGATGGTTGATAATCCGCATAACGGAGTAACCTTCTGTTCCGGATCCTACGGTACCAACAGGGAGAACGATCTTCCGGGAATGATCAGGGCTCTTAAGGGAAGGCTTCATTTTGCGCACGTAAGAAATCTTAAGTTCAACTCGGATGATGATTTTGAAGAGGCTGCTCATCTTTCATCGGACGGTGATTTCGATCTGTATGAGATCGTGAAGGCTCTGTATGAAATAGGATTCGAAGGTCCCATACGTCCCGATCACGGAAGAATGATCTGGGATGAGGTGGCAATGCCCGGTTACGGCCTGTATGACAGGGCACTTGGCGCCACATATATTAACGGTTTATGGGAAGCGATCGAGAAGAATGCAACGAGAGGATAACATAAGGATACGTCACGAAAATCAGGAGTGTTGAGATAAAGGAAAGGAGATATGCATCATGAGACTGACACAGATCAATGATGAGAGTGTTAAAAAAGAGTTTACCGATAAGGGTTATAAGCTGCCCGCATATGACAGGAACAAGGTAAGAGAGCTTACTTCAAAGGAGCCTGCATGGGTTCATTTCGGAACGGGCAACATATTCAGGGCGTTTCCTGCCGCAGTAATAGACGATCTGCTTAATCAGGGCGTATATGACAAGGGCGTTATTGCCGTAGAGGGTTTTGACTATGATATAATTTCCAAGGCCTACAAGCCTTTCGATGATCTTAGCCTTCTTGTTACTCTTAAGAGTGACGGAAATATAGAGAAGAAGGTCATAGGTTCTGTCAGTGAATCCCTTACAGCAGATTTCGCAAGAGAAGATGATCTGGCAAGGCTTAAGGAGATATTTACGGCTCCGTCTCTTCAGATGGTGAGCTTTACGATAACCGAGAAGGGTTATTCGTTAAACGGTCCGGACGGATCCCTGTCGGGAGTGGTTAAGGATGATTTCGATAACAAGTGCTTCCCTCCCAAGCATCTTATGGGAAAGATGACATATCTGCTTAATGAGCGTTTCAATGCGGGTGCATATCCTGTTACGATGGCCAGTATGGATAACTGTTCGCATAACGGTGACAAGCTTAAGGCTGCTGTTATGGCCTATGCCGGGAAGTGGCTTGAGCAGGGACTCGTATCGGAAGAATTCGTTGCATATCTTAAGGATGAGAGTAAAGTGACCTTCCCGTTAAGCATGATCGACAAGATCACTCCTAGACCCGATGCGGATGTTGTTGAGATGCTTAAGAAGGACGGCTTCGAGGATACAGATATCATCGTGACCGACAAGCATACATATACAGCAGCATTTGTTAATGCGGAAGAAACCCAGTATCTTGTTGTTGAGGACAAGTTCCCCAACGGAAGACCTCCTTTTGATAAGGGCGGTGTTTACTTCACAGACAGAGAGACCGTTGACAAGGTTGAGAAGATGAAGGTATGTACCTGCCTTAATCCGCTTCATACTTCGCTTGCGGTATTCGGCTGCCTTCTCTCATATGACTCCATATGGAAGGAGATGAAGGATGAGGATCTTGCGGAATTCGTTGAGAGCATGGGATATAAGGAAGGAATGCCTGTTGTTGTAAATCCCGGCATTATAAAGCCTGAGACCTTCATAGATGAGGTACTTCACAAGAGGCTTGTTAATCCCTTCATGCCGGATACTCCTCAGAGGATCGCCTGCGATACCTCACAGAAGATACCGATCCGTTTCGGTGAAACGCTTAAGGCATATATCGGCAAGGGCGTGGATGTGAGCAGGCTCAAATATATACCTGTTGTTCTGGCAGGCTACTTAAGATATCTTACAGGGATCAATGATGAGGGCAGGGAATTCGAGCTGAGTCCCGACCCGCTTCTTTCGGAGCTTACCGGGATAATGAATGCCTACAGGGATTGGAAGAGCGCAACGGCAGAGGAGCTTAAGCCCATACTTTCCAGAAAAGATATATTCGCAGTCGATCTGTATGAATGCGGCCTTGCAGAATGTGTTACGGAGCTGTTTAACGAAATGAACAGCGCGGCGGGCAAGGTTCGTGAGGTTCTGCATAGAACAGTTGCATGATTTCTGAATACATTTCATATTTGCATTCAGAAAGTCATAGTATTTCCGACACGTTAAACAGCAAAACGGAGAGAACAATATGCTACAGGTTAAAGAAAGAATGGCCGGTGAGACAGCCAAGTCATATGCCTACAGGGAAATATCCGAGAATATAATCAATCTTAAGCTTAAGCCGGGATCCCTGGTCAGTGAGAATGAGCTCGCAAGGGCACTCGGAGTAAGCAGAACACCCGTCAGAGAGGCTCTTCAGGAGCTTCAGAAGTCTCAGCTTATAGAGGTGTTTCCACAGAGAGGCAGCTTTGTGTCGGGTATCTCGTTTGATGCAGTCGAGGAAGCGGCATTCCTAAGGCGAACGCTGGAGATCGCGATAATAGAGGAGCTGTGTGATCATATCACATTTGAACAGATAGAGCAGCTTGAAAATAATGTAAATCTGCAGGAATACTATCTGAACAACGGAATGTCCGCTAAGATAATGGAGCTGGATAACGATTTTCACAGGGATATGTTCATGATGTGCGGTAAGGAAAGAACCTATAACCTGATGAAGTCAATGATGGGGCTTTTTGACAGGGTGAGGATATTGAGCCTGGCTACCATTAAGGATACCAAGATAGTTGCGGATCACCGTGCGATCCTTGAGGCGATCAAGACAGGAAGCAAGGAAAATGCAAGAGCCTGCATCGAGAAGCATCTTCTCAGATATAAGTTTGACAAGGAGAAGCTGGAGAAGAGCTTCCCGGATTATTTTAAGAGTGCGGGCTGATGCAGAGAGTTAATACGGAAAGCATATATACAAGGCAGAGCATAATCATAAAATGATTCTGCATCCTGAATTATGTGCTTTAAAGAAAAGGCAGACTAACTGTGTGGAGTCTGCCTTTACTGAAATAAGATTTAAAGTAAGGATATCTTTACAGTCTGCCATGTATTATAGTGAACGATACTAATTCGTTTACTATGGAATCAACAGTAAGAGGAGGAGATCATGCCTGAATTTATCATTAACAGAAATAACATTGAAACAGGTGGAATCGTATTTATTTATGAAGAAACAGCGTTTAGCGGTGTTAAAAAGATTGCCGATAAGGTAAGACAGGATGTTTCTCATGTTTTCGACGCAACGCCGGGGACAAAGGAGCTTCATGCAGACGGTGTATCAACAGAACAGACCGAAGCTTCAGCAGCTGCCGGAATTTCCGGAGCGAAATATCCGGTTATATTCGGTTCCGTCGGCCGAAGTCCGCTTCTTGACGAGCTTAACGGAAGAGGGATCATAAAGCTTGATGATATACGGGGTAAGCGTGAGGTATATTCCTTTACCGTTGCCACTGAGCCCTTCGAGGGTGTGGAGGCAGCGCTTATCATAGCAGGAAGTGATAAAAGAGGAACAATATACGGACTGTTCCATCTATCGGACATATTAAAGGTCTCACCTCTTACAGACTGGTGCGATATAATGCCGGATAAGATGACGGAGCTTATACTTACCGCGGAGGATGATCATACCTCAAAGGAGCCCTCTGTAAGATACCGCGGATTCTTTATAAATGATGAGTGGCCGGCCTTCGGGAACTGGACCAATAAGAACTTCGGCGGATTTAACGCTGAAATGTATGAGCATGTTTTCGAACTCCTCTTAAGGCTTAAGGGTAATTATATGTGGCCTGCCATGTGGACAGCTATCTTTCCTGATGACGGGCCGGGGCTTAAGAATGCGGAACTGGCGGATGAACTCGGCGTAGTGATGGGAATGTCTCATCATGAGCCATGCTTAAGGCAGGGTGAGGAATATAAATATTTAAGAGGTCCTGAGTCCATATACGGTGATGCCTGGGATTTCAGGAAGAATGAGGAAGGAATAACAAGATTCTGGGAAGACGGACTGAAACGCGGAGGACATCTTGAGAACGTCATCACAGTCGGTATGCGCGGGGAATTCGACTCAACCATCATGGGCGAGGATGCGACTCTTAAGGATAATATAGACCTGCTTAGAGACGTCTTAAAGACCCAGAACAGACTGATAAGAGAAAATGTAAATGAGGATCTTGACAAGGTACCGAGGATGCTTGCACTGTATAAGGAGGTGGAACCCTTCTTCTATGGCGACGGAGTGACAGAGGGACTTATGGATTCGCCTGAGCTTGAAGGAGTAACCCTCATGCTCTGTGATGATAACTTCGGTAATCTGAGGACTCTGCCGACTGAGCATATGCGTGAGCACAGGGGCGGCTATGGAATGTATTATCACTTCGATTATCACGGATGGCCTGTATCCTATGAATGGGTGAACAGTACATATCTTCCCAAGGTATGGGAGCAGATGACCACAGCCTATGAATTCGGTATAAGGGATCTGTGGATAGTTAATGTAGGTGATATTTTCACTACCGAGTACCCGCTTTCGTACTTTTTATCACTTGCTTATGATTATGAGAAATGGGGTATATCGAATCTGAACAGCGTGGATGAATTCAATAAGGAATTTATCGAAACGCAGTTCGGGAACAGTATGGATGCTGCTGCGAAGGAGACAATGACAGAGCTTCTTAAAGGATATACGCGGATAGCAAACAACCGCCGGCCTGAGGCAATGAATGATGGTATATATCATGCAGTAAACTACGGTGAACTGGAAGATCTGTCAGTCAGGATAACCGGGCTTATGGAGACGGCCGATAATGTGAGTGCGCTGTGTGATGAGAATAATGTGTTCACCCTCTTCCAGCTTATAGGATATCCGCTCATTGCCACGTTAAATCTTACAAAGCTGTGGCTCGCTACGACGGAGAATCATTACCTTACGGAAATAAGTGCGTCTATGGCGGGGAAGCTTGCGGGAGAAGCAAGGACGGGGCTGGCTCTTGACAGGGCACTTACCGATAAGCTGCATGAGCTTCGTGACGGCAAGTGGTACGGAATGGGAATGTCTGAGCATATCGGCTTCAGGAATTGGAACGAAGAGGAATGCCGCTTCCCTGTTCTGTATGAGAATGAGCCGTCTAACAAGGCAAGGCTCGTGGTTACCATACCCGGGACGGATCAGCATACGGAGGGAAGCGTATGGACCGGGAAGAAGCTGATCCTTCCGGATTTCCTCGATCCTTCATGTGATAATGCAAGGATAATACTGTATACCACCGGACGAGACAGTGCCGATTACGAGGTAAAGTGTGACGCACCGTGGCTTGAGATATCAGCGTTAAAGGGAACATGTCCCGGCGTTTTCTGCGAGGTGGTTTACATAAAGTGTAAAAGAGAGAATATTCCCGGAAATATGTCAGACAGAGCATCAGGCAGCACATCGGGTAATGTATTGAATAGTGTTTTGAATAATGTATCGTGTACAGCATCAGATAGTGTACCGGCAGTGATCGTGATACACAGTGAATACGGTGATACGGAAATAACCGTACCCGTGAACTGCGCTGATTATTCACAGCTTCCCGCAAATACATATGTATGGTGCGGTTATAATGATGAGACTATTGAATACAAACCGTATAACTATATATCTATGGAAGCGGAGCATTATGCATCGGCAAACAGCACAGATGCCGGCTGCTTTATAAAGATTAAGGATTACGGACGCACACTGTCAGCCATGAAGGCTTTCCCGGTAACGGAAAGCTTCGAACCGGGAAAGAATGCTCCTTCGCTTGATTACCTTGTATATGTTGAAAAGGAAGATGAATATGAGGTCACTGTTTATTCAGCACCATGCAATCCTGTGTCAATGGATAATAAGCTAAGATACGGAATATCATCGGCAGCAGGCAATGTGGCAGGCACCTGTAAATGGGATGAAGAGATAGAGACCGTGGATACGGTTCCTGATGATTTCAGGGTAGGCGATAATCAGGAATTCTGGGCTTCGGGTGTTCTTAACAATATAAGAGTAAGCTCGGCAAGACTCATACTTACGTCAGGCATCAATACAGTCAGACTGTTTGCGATGGATCCGGGATTTGTTCCCGAGAAGATCGTTATCTGTGAAGCAGGAACCCGGATACCCGAGTCATATCTGGGCCCTAAGGAGACATTCAGGACTGTATGCGAAGTGGAGTGAATATAGCAAACGATTTGATTTCTGAATGAATTTCATTATTTGCTTTTAGAAAGTCACATAATTTGACAGTTTCAGTAATGTAGATTGGAAGAATAAACGGTTTACTTATAATAGCCGGATGATTTATCGGAGGGAAGAATAAAATGCAGACGAAAAACGTCATTCATAAGAATGAAATGAATGAGAAGACCGCCAAGTTCCTTGACAGGTTCGTTAAGCGCGTCAAGGCGAATCCGCCGGGGGTATGTCCGATAGCGGTACAGCTGGCATTTCTGCAGAGTGCCAGATCGCAGACATGCGGTAAGTGTGTACCGTGCCGTGACGGGCTCGAACAGCTCGAAGGCATGATGAAACAGATACTTGAGGGGCGGGCCGATATGGATACATTCAGGGATATGGTGTCCCTTGGGAAAATGATACGTGACAGTGCGGACTGCGCCATAGGTTATGAAGCGGCAAGGATAGTGCTTGAGAGTACAGAGCTTTTCAGGGATGAGTATATGAGTCATATCCTGGACCGTTCATGCCGGGATGAGGTGGGACAGACCGTTCCGTGTATTTCATACTGTCCGGCACACGTTGATATCCCGGGATACATAGCTCTTATCGGGGAGCACAGGTATGCCGAGGCTATCAATCTTATAAGACAGGATAATCCCTTTCCTACGGCGTGTGCCTTTATCTGCGAACATCCATGTGAGGCGAAATGCAGAAGAGACCTGCTTGATTCGCCGGTTAATATAAGGGGACTTAAGAAGTTCGCAGTCGATCAGATAGCTGCTGATCAGGTCAAAACGCCGGAATGCAATGTGTCCACCAGAAAGAAGGTTGCCATAGTGGGAGGCGGACCGTCCGGGCTTACGGCGGCATACTATCTGTCGCTCATGGGACATCATGTGGATATATTTGAGGAACGTGCCCAGCTTGGAGGAATGCTGCGTTTCGGAATCCCGAACTACAGGCTTCCGAAGAACAGGCTCGATCAGGACATAAGTGCGATACTCTCAACGGGAAATATCGATGTTCATCTTGAAACACCTGTGGATGCCGGGAAGATGGATGAGCTTGTGAATGAATATAATGCAGTCTATATCGCAATAGGAGCTCAGGTAGGCAAGACGGTTAAGATTGAAGGCGTCAATGCCGAAGGAGTGTACTCGGCAGTTGATTTTCTTAGAGATATAGGAAGGGGAGACATTCCTGATTTCAAAGGAAAGAGAGTTGTGGTGGTAGGCGGAGGCAATGTGGCTATGGACGCCGCCCGCTCCGCGATAAGATGCAAGGCAGATGAGGTGACCATTATATACAGACGCCGTCAGGTGG
Organism: Lachnospiraceae bacterium; assembly: GCA_024691125.1. GTDB lineage: Bacteria > Bacillota > Clostridia > Lachnospirales > Lachnospiraceae > UBA2868. The sequence goes on from JAILNV010000071.1 coordinate 17,046, forward strand.
ATATGACAGCCCTTCCTTCTGAAATACAGGGCGCGATAGAAGAAGGAGTAGAGCTCCTTACGATGAATGCGCCTCGTTCGGTCAGGGTAGAGAAGGGTAAGGTAGCGGGATTCGTAATGCAGCCTCAACGAGTATATGAATACATTCAGGGAAGACCGGGCGTGACAGACGCCAATTCTCCGGAACGTGAGATCAGATGCGAGGTGGTACTTATGGCCATCGGTCAGGATATCGTTTCCGCCCCTTTTGAAAAATACAGTGTTAATCCAAGGAGAAAGACCTTCGAGACAGAGGATACCACAAGGATCAAGGGCTATGAGAAGGTATTCGCCGGAGGTGACTGCGTATTCGGTCCCGCAACGGTGATCAAGGCAATAGGAGCAGGCAAGGTAGCGGCTCTTAATATAGACGAATATCTTGGTTATCATCATAAATATCTTGAAGAGATAGATATACCCGAGCCTCGTGAGAACGACAGGAATCATTACGGAAGAGTACATCTTACCGATATTTCGGCAAGAGAACGTAAGAAGAATTTCGAACCTGTGGAGAACGGGATGTCGTATGAGGAAGCCATGCAGGAGTGTGGAAAGTGCCTGCGCTGTGACCACTTCGGCTGTGGAAACGTAATAGGAGGAGGCATAGACTGATGGTAAGGATCACTATAGACGGTAGAACATTCGAGGTAAAGGAAGGGCTGACCATACTGGAGGCAGCCAGGAGCAATGATATTAATATACCTACTCTTTGTTATCTTAAGGGAGTAAACGAGATAGGCGCCTGCAAGATGTGTGTTGTTGAAGTGGAGGGAAGAGAGAGCCTTGCAACGAGCTGCAATACGAAGGTGAAGGAAGGTATGGTGGTAAATACATCTTCGCCGCGGGTTGTGGCATCCAGAAAGGAGGTCCTGCACCTTCTGCTTGCCCATCATGACGTAAGATGTATCTCCTGCGGTAAATCAGGTGACTGCCAGCTGCAGGATCTTGCAAGAGAATATGGCATTGAGATGTCAAAATATGAGAAATCCGTTCATAATGCCATTGTTAAGAAGGAAAATCCTTTCCTAACATATTATCCGGAGCTTTGTATCAACTGTCAGAGATGCGTATCAACCTGCCATAAGATAACAGGGAACAGGACGCTTAAGAACGGAAAGCTCGGTACAACAACACTTATAAATGCACCGTTCGGACCGGACTGGAAGGAGAGCAGCTGTGAGAGCTGCGGCAACTGTGCCCAGGCATGTCCTACAGGTGCGCTTATCGCAAAGAACAGGAGCAAATACCAGTCGGGACGTGTAGATAAGGTTCTTACCACCTGTCCGCACTGCGCTACGGGTTGTCAGTATTATCTGGTGGTAAGGGATAATGTGATAGTGGATGTCGAGCCAGCCAACGGCCCGTCCAACAAGGGCCTTCTGTGCGTGAAGGGAAGGTTTGGATCCTTTAACTTCGTACATTCACCGGAGAGGCTTAAATATCCTCTTATTAAGAATAAGAAAACAGGAGAATTCGAAAGGGCTACATGGGATGAGGCTCTTGATCTGATAGCCGCAAGGTTTATGAAGATAAAGAAGGAATACGGACCGGATGCGCTTGCCGGATTTGCATGCTCACGTTCTCCCAATGAGGACTGCTATATGCTCCAAAAGATGGTGCGCTGTGCCTTCGGAACGAATAATGTGGATAACTGCGCAAGAGTATGTCACTCGGCTACCGTTGCGGGACTTGCAATGACTCTCGGATCCGGAGCAATGACCAATCCGATAGCTGATATAACCAATGATGTGGACTGTATCATGCTGGTGGGCTCAAACCCGGAGGAAGCTCATCCCGTTATAGGTATGCAGATAAGACAGGCCGTTGACAGAGGAGCGAGACTTATCGTTGTCGATCCGCGTGATATAGGGCTGTCCAAGAAAGCAGACGTACATATCAAGCTTAAGCCGGGAACCAATGTAGCCTTCGCAAACGGTATGATGAATGTTATCATAAACGAAGGCCTTATGGATGAGAAGTTCATTAATAACCGTACAGAGGGATATGAGGAGCTTAAGGAGATAGTGATGGAATATACTCCCGAAAAGGTCGGAGAGATATGCCACATAGATCCTGATCACTTAAGAGAAGCTGCGCTTATGTACGCCAAGGCAAATAAGGCTCCCATAATTTACTGTCTCGGGGTAACTGAGCACTCTACAGGTACAGAAGGCGTTATGTCGATGTCAAACATGGCAATGCTTGTGGGAAAGCTTGGAAAGAGCGGCTGCGGCGTCAATCCCTTAAGAGGGCAGAACAATGTTCAGGGAGCCTGCGATATGGGCGCGCTTCCGACTGATTTCCCGGGATATCAGAAGGTAGTTGATGAAAAGGTAATAAGCAAGTTCGAAAAGGCATGGGGTGTGAAGCTTAATAAGAAGCCCGGAACACATGCGACCGATGTATTCGGTAAGGCAATAGATAAGGAGATACGCGGACTGTTTATATTCGGAGAGGATCCGATAGTAACGGATGCAGACCAGCATCATATAAAGAAAGCACTTGAAAGTCTTGATTTTCTCGTTTTGTCCGATCTGTTTATGACGGAGACCGCACAGTATGCTGATGTCATCCTGCCCGGAACCTCATATGCGGAGAAGGAAGGTACATTTACCAATACTGAGAGAAGGGTACAGCGGGTACGAAAGGCTGTGGAGCTTGACGGAGAGATGAGGCTCGATACGGATATTTTCACAGATATCATGAACCGTATGGGATACCCCCAGCCGAAGCTTACAAGCGAAGAGATAATGGATGAGATCGCATCCCTGACTCCGAGCTTCGGAGGTATTTCGCACCGCAGGCTTGACAGGGGCGAGAGCCTTCAGTGGCCGTGTCCTGATGTGAAGCATCCCGGAACTCCCATCCTTCATGTGGGTAAGTTCTCACGGGGGCTTGGATGGTTCTATCCTGCGCAGTATACGCCGAGTGCCGAGCTGCCGGATCATGATTATCCGTTCATTATGATGACCGGACGTATCCTGTATCATTACAATACACGTGCGATGACTGGTAAGACGCCGGGACTTATGGAGAGAGAGGGACAATCTTTCATAGAGGTAAATGTTTCGGATGCGGCAAGGCTCGGGATATCGAACGGTGAGAAGATAAGGGTATCGTCCCGCAGAGGTGCGATACTGTCGACCGCAAGGGTGTCGGAGAAGGTATCTCCGGGTGAGACCTGGATGCCGTTCCATTTCCCGGACGGTAACGCGAATGTACTCACCAATGCAGCGCTTGATAAGTTCGCAAGGATACCCGAATATAAGGTATGTGCAATCAATCTTGAAAAGATAGACTAGAACCGTCCCCTGGTCCCCGAATACTCTTGAACAGATGCGATGAACGTATTATAATATTCTGACTATGAGAAAATACATCGGAGATAAACAATTTTATTATCATGCACTCAGGCTGATAGTTCCCATGATGGTGCAGTATGCCATATCCAACTTAGTGAATCTTCTTGATAATCTTATGATCGGAAGGCTTGGAACCAATGCACTGTCAGGTGTTTCGATTGCCAACCAGATGCTGTTTGTGTATAACCTGATGATTTTCGGGGCGGTAGCAGGAGTAGGTATATTTACGGCTCAGTATCATGGAATGAAGAATGAGGAAGGCGTAAGGAATACCTTCAGGTTCAAGATTGTTATGAATCTTATACTGGCCTGCATTGCGTTAGTACTGTTCATCATATTCGGAAGTAC